>DUSF01000035.1:0-300000 GCA_012842745.1 Bacillus sp. (in: firmicutes)
CCACGGTCACTACACGAGCAATCTAGTGCCCGAAAGCAGGTGGAAATCAGCGCTACGGTCACTACACGAGCAATCTAGCGCCCGAAAGCAAGAAAAAATCGCCCCCTGGTCACTAACCTGTCAAGCTGGTGCCCGAAAACAAGTCCAAATCGCAACCACGGTCGCTACATAAATAAGCGGCTACCTGCATTAGTTTAGCCGCTTTTTTTCTATGAAAATATTAAATTACAATCTTACGAAAGTGCAATATCAATTGTACCAAATGACAGATAAGCAGTTACAATCAATTTAACACTATTATTTTCGTTTGCACCATTGGTCACAAGTACCACATTTTCTTGAATCTGCTGGGGCTCCATATTTAGCTCTATGCCGCGGTTCGACATATTCACTAAATAAATCCCGTTATGTAAATTCAAAAATTCACTAACCGAATCTTTTGCTAACTCATCAACTTCGGAAAGCGTTTCTTCGGAATAGATAGAAGCGAACTTAATAAAAGTATCCTCGTCACATCCTAGCCCTGTAGATAAATTTTGGTCCCCTTTAATTACTTGTGAAACATACCACTGCGCTTGATATTGATCACCATTCAATTGTTTTGCTTCCAGCCTCACTTGGTCATCAATAAAGCGAATAAGATTTTTTGCTAATAATGATAAATAATTTGAATATAATTCTTTATTTGCTGTTTCGCCTAATTCAATGGTTGTGTCTACTAATGTATCAATATCGCCACTTTTTATTGCCTCAAATTGTTCATCTGATAAACTATGTTCTTTTTTATAATTATTTAGGGCCGTGGAAAATTGATCGATATTCATATAGCCACAGTCAACAAGCGCTTGTCCAAGAATGAGATGATTTTGTTTTTGGCCTGAAAGTAGTTGGTCTAGTTGTTCTTCAGTAAGATACCCAAGGTCAATCGCTATTTCCCCAAATCTTTTATCAACTTGCTTTTGTTTTTCGTGAACCTCATCAACTTGGCTGGAATTCATAAATCCTGCATTTACAGAAAGTACGCCCAATTTAACATGTGTTGATGCTTGAAGTTGTAAGGCATCCTTTAATTGTTCATTTGTGATTAAACTATTATTTAATAAATACTGCCCGAAATATTGGCTAAACATTGCTTTACCCCCACTCACTATGTATTATTTTCTAATAACGTTATTCTGTTATTATTTTTTCAATAATATTTGCAACCGCTTCTAATGTAACTGGTTTTTGAATAAAATCATAAGCGCCAAGTTCAAGCGCTTTTTTTAGATGTGCTTGTGTACCAGCTGATGAAGCCATCACAACTTTAATCGCAGGGTTAAGTTCTCTTATTTCTGTCAGGGCTTCAATCCCATCTTTATCAGGCATGACAATGTCTAAAAACACTAAATCAGGCTGTTCCTGCTTAACCATCTCAATCGCTTTTGCCCCATTTTCAGCTTCAGAAATAGTTTTACATTGACATTTTTCAAGTATGCTTTTTAGCTTTTTTCGGATTAATATTGAATCATCAACTATTAATACTTTTAAATTGACTTCCATCATATGAGCCCCCTTGTGAGAAATTAAATTGCTATAAATGAAATTGCTATTGAAATTAAATTCGCTATTAAAAGTGAATTTCCTGCAAAAAATGTAGAAAAGGACAAAATTACCGCCAATTCCCTAATGCAACTAAAAAAGTAATGATTGTAGCATTTTAGCTGTTTTGCTATAATAGAAATTGGTTGGAAGACATATCCTCATGTAGGGTACATATTTTTTGAGAGAAGGCATGTAGGTGTCTTCTCTTTTTTTATGATAACGTACAAATTTTTAACAAATTTGTGGCGGTTTTGTTTAATTTTACATATTATTTACATTTATATAAAGGATTTTCATGCATACTTCTTGAATATAGTTTGTGATAGATAATATAACAACAAGACTGTGTTAGTAAGGAGTGGTTTGAAATTATGGTAATATCCCATCCAACTGAGTATGATGCCTATCTATTTCATCTAGGGGAACTTTTTCAAAGCTATAAAACCTTTGGTGCACATATTCGCAATGAAAATGGTGTTTTAGGTGTTCGTTTTACAGTTTGGGCTCCACATGCGTCGAAAGTATGTTTAATTGGAGATTTCAATGATTGGAGTGGGGACCATTACCAATTGGAAAAGATGAACAATGAAGGTATCTGGACTAACTTTTTCCCAGGTCTGTCAGAAGGAACGTTGTATAAATATGAAATTACGACAACGGATGACCGTATTTTAAGAAAAAGTGATCCCTTTGCATTTTATTCTGAAAAGCGCCCACATACAGCCTCCATTGTTTACAATCTTTCAAACTATAATTGGACGGATGACAAGTGGTATCGTTATAAAAAGCAACACTCATCTTACAATGAACCTATGTTTATTTATGAAGCCCATTTAGGGACGTGGAAAAAGAAAGAAGATGGAGAATTTTTAACTTATAAAGAACTTGCAGATGAGTTAATTCCGTATGTTGCTGAGCGTGGCTATACCCATATCGAATTAATGCCGCTCGTTGAACATCCTTATGATCGATCATGGGGATATCAAGGGACAGGCTATTTTTCAGCAACGAGCCGTTATGGTACACCACATGAATTTATGGAATTTGTGGACAGATGTCATCAACATGGGATTGGCGTTATTCTCGATTGGGTACCTGGACATTTTTGTAAGGATGCTCATGGCCTTCATTTATTTGATGGGAAGCCAACCTATGAGTATAACAACCCATATGTTATGCAAAATGACGTTTGGGGAACGGCAAATTTTGACTTAGGTAAAACTGAGGTCCAAAGCTTTTTAATTTCAAACGCCATTTTCTGGATGGATGTCTATCATATTGATGGTCTCCGTGTTGATGCTGTTGCTAATATGCTTTATTGGGATATGAATGGCGAAGGGAAAATACAAGAAAATCCATATGCAGTAGCTTTCTTAAGAACTCTTAATGAACAAGTATTCAAGTTTAATCCTGAAGCTCTAATGATTGCCGAGGATTCAACAGAGTGGCCATTGGTGACAGCCCCGACAGACAGTGGTGGGCTAGGATTCAACTATAAATGGAATATGGGCTGGATGAATGATGTCCTTGAATATATGGAGCTTGATCCGATTTATCGCAAGTACCATCATAACTTACTGACATTTTCACTTTTATATGCTCATTCGGAAAATTTCATCCTTCCATTTTCACATGATGAAGTGGTCCACGGTAAAAAGTCATTATTAAACAAAATGCCTGGTGATTATTGGCAGAAGTTTGCTCAGCTTCGTTTATTATATGGATATCTGATGGCACACCCAGGAAAAAAATTAGTTTTTATGGGTGCGGAATTTGGCCAATTTGACGAATGGAAGGATTTGGAACAAAACGATTGGTTTTTGTTAGATTATGACATGCACAGCAAAATGGATGCATATACTAAAGAGCTTTTGCGATTTTATAAACAAGAAAAATCGCTATGGGAGCTTGATTTGACATGGGACGGCTTTCAGTGGGTTGACCCTGATAATAATGAACAAAGCATTTTATCATTTATTAGAAAATCAAAAAATAAAAGTGATTTTTTAGTTATTGTTTGTAACTTTACACCAGTAGTGTATCATGACTATAAGGTCGGTGTTCCATTAAATGCCTCATACGTTGAAGTGTTTTCTAGCGATGAAATTGAATATGGCGGCTCAGGCAAAGTTAATCACCAAAAGCTTCGTAGCAAAAAGCAAACTTGGCATGGTCAACCATATGTAATTTCGATGGAAATCCCACCTTTTGGTATTTCAATATTAAAACCAACCAAAAAAATTGGTAGGATGTATAAGCTTAGTAAGCATAAAGCCTTTCCTAGATATGATTTGATTAAGGTGAAAGTTCAAAAATAAAGGAGAGAAGAGTAAATGCGTCGAAAAAAATGTATTGCAATGCTGCTAGCTGGTGGTCAAGGCAGCCGTTTAAGTTTATTAACTAGAAATCTAGCAAAGCCGGCTGTTCCCTTTGGTGGCAAATATCGTATTATTGATTTTCCTTTAAGCAATTGTACGAACTCCGAAATATTTACAGTAGGGGTTTTGACTCAATATAAGCCTTTAGTTTTGAATTCATATATAGGGATTGGCAGTGCTTGGGACTTGGACAGAAGAGATGGTGGGGTAACGGTATTACCGCCATATATGGAGCAAGATGGCGGTCGCTGGTACCGTGGAACAGCCAATGCCATTTTTCAAAATATAAATTATATTGATCATTATGATCCAGAACATATACTTATCCTATCAGGCGATCATATTTACAAAATGGATTATTCGAAAATGTTAGATTACCATGTAGAGAGAGGGGCAGACGCTACGATTTCAGTTATTGAAGTTCCGTGGGATGAAGCAAGTCGCTTCGGAATCATGAATACAAATGAAGATTTGGATATTACAGAATTTGAAGAGAAACCAGAAAATCCAAAAAACAATTTGGCTTCGATGGGTATCTATATTTTTAAATGGTCAACATTGCGTAACTACTTAGAAATGGATGACCGCAATGCTGAATCCAGCCACGATTTTGGTAAAGATATTATTCCGCTCATGCTTGAAGAAGGACTTAAGCTTATTGCCTATCCGTTCAAAGGCTATTGGAAGGATGTTGGTACAGTCAAAAGCTTATGGGAGGCTAATATGGATCTTCTAGAGGATCAACCTGAGCTTGATTTAAATGATTATAATTGGAGAATATATTCTGTCAATCCAAACCAGCCGCCGCAATATATTGCACCAACGGCAATCGTCCATCAGTCGTTGGTAAATGAGGGCTGTCTGGTGTATGGAACCGTTGAGCACTCTGTGTTATTTCCCCGTGTACATATTGGCATAGATACTGTCGTAAAGGACTCTGTCATTATGCCAGGGGCAAGAATCGGCGCGAATTGTCGAATCGAAAATGCGATTATCGCAAGCGACATGGTGATAGAAGATAACCGAATCATCTTACCAGAGAAAAAAGGTCAGATTGTATTAGTAGCAGAAGAGAAAATTAGCTGTTAGGGGTGACGGTAAATTGAGAAATACGATGTTAGGGTTAATTGACGCGACAACATGTTTTGGCGATTTAAAAGAACTTACGATGATGCGCTCAGTTGCAGCAGTTCCATTTGGGGGACGGTATCGGCTAATTGATTTTGCATTATCAAATTTAGTAAACTCTGGTGTACAAAGTGTAGCGATTTTTCCTAAATATCAGTACCGCTCTTTAATGGACCATCTTGGTTCCGGTAAAGATTGGGATTTAAATAGAAAAAGAGACGGCTTGTTTTTCTTTCCGCCTCCATTTAATTCACAAAATGATCATTTAGCGTCAGTCTTGCACTACTTTAAGCATCATAAAGACTATTTTCATAGAAGCACTCAAGAATATGCAGTCATTGTTCAGAGCAACACGGTCTGCAATCTCGATTTTAATGTTGTCTTAAACCGTCATATTGAAACAAATGCTGATATAACGGAAATTTGCCAAAATGGTGAAAGTCTTGGAATGTATATTTTGAAAAAAACATTATTGCTAGAGCTGCTAGATTCGGAGCGGGATGATTCTCATTACACGCTTTATGATGTAATTAATCATTTTCCACAAAAGTTAACATGCCATACTTACGAGTATGATGGCTATGCGGCAATTATTAACTCAATTAATGATTACTATCGTCACAGTCTTGAACTATTACAGCCGAAAATTATGGAGCATTTATTTTCGAGGGAAAATCCAATTTATACAAAAGTTAAAGACGAGCCACCGACACGTTATAGCAAGGATGCCATTGTTCGAAACGCGCAAATAGCGAATGGTTGCATTATCGAAGGTCATGTGGAAAATAGCATCATTTTCCGTGGCGTTAAAATTGCGAAAGGTGCAGTCGTGAAAAACAGCATTATTATGCAAAAGAGCCAAATTGGTGAAGGAGCCATGCTTGAACATGTGATTCTTGATAAAGATGTTACGATTGATAACCATGTGAGATTAAATGGTTATGCAGAATCACCTATAGTTATTCCAAAGGGTAGTGTACAAGGAGCGCTGATGAATTCGTGAACATATTGTTTGTAGTTTCTGAATGTGTACCATTTATTAAATCTGGAGGCCTTGCCGATGTTGCCGGTGCCTTGCCAAAGGAGTTAAAGAAACTAGGGTGTGACGTTCGAGTGATGATGCCCAAATACGGTACCATAGGGAAGCAGTTTAAAGATAGAATGGAAAAAGTAGCTGAGTTTAATGTGCAATTAAATTGGCGCAACCAATACTGTGGAATCGAAAAATTGGAGCAAGATGGTATTGTTTATTATTTTTTAGACAATGAGTACTATTTTAAGCGGGATACTATGTACGGGCATTATGATGACGGTGAACGATTTTCCTTTTTCTGTCGGGCAGCTTTAAATGCTATTCCATATTTAGAATTTAGTCCTAATATACTTCATTGTCATGATTGGCATACTGGGATGGTGCCATTTTTGTTAAATGCCCAATATCGAGAGTTTGAGGAATATGCTACTATACGTACTATATTCACTATCCATAATTTGCAATTCCAAGGTATTTTTCCAAGAGAAATTTTGGGAGACTTGCTAAATTTGGACGATTCCTATTTTGATGAACAGCTGGAGTTTTACGGTTGTGTGAATTTTATGAAAGCAGCGATTGTTTCATCAGATTTAATAACAACGGTGAGCCCAACCTATATGAATGAAATCCAAATGCCATATTACGGGGAAAAATTAGATGGGTTGCTTCGTTCCAGACATACCGCTTTAAAAGGGATTTTGAATGGGATTGATGCCGAAATTTATAATCCAAGTGCCGATCCTTTGATTATTGAGAACTATGATGAAAACACGGTTAAACGTAAAGTGAAAAATAAACTGCATCTGCAAAAAATGTTTGCTTTAGAGGAGAACGCCAATATTCCTGTCATTTCAATTATTTCAAGGTTGACAAAGCAAAAGGGATTGGACCTTGTAAAAAGAGTTTTTAATGAAATGATAAGTCATGATATTCAGTTTATTGTTCTTGGCACAGGTGATTATGAATTTGAAGACTTTTTTAGGGAAATGGAAAGCTCGAACAGAAAAAAAGTTCGTGCATATATTGGTTTTAATGAGGAATTAGCCCATAAAGTATATGCCGGTTCAGATTTATTTTTAATGCCATCTAAATTTGAGCCGTGCGGTTTAGGCCAATTAATTGCTTTGCGTTATGGAACGATACCGATTGTTCGTGAAACAGGTGGCCTTAATGATACGGTCACAGCATATAACGAGTTTACAAAAGCCGGCAATGGTTTTTCTTTTAAAAATTTTAATGCCCATGACATGCTTTACACGTTTGAGCGTGCCCTTTCCTTCTTCAATGAAAAGAATGAATGGGAAGAACTTGTTAAAACAGCTATGGCTCAAGATTATAGCTGGTTTCAATCAGCCCAAAAATATCATGAAATTTACAGTTATCTTAACCAAGACCAATACTGAGCATCATAGTGTCTCATGTTGAATTTGCAAGGTAAAGGGGAGAGTAATACAAATGTTCTCAAGTAAAGATGCTTTTAAGCAGTATTTCCTTGAAAAATATGAAATTATGTATGGTAAAAGCTTTGAAGAGTCAACTTTGCCCGAGTTGTATAATACATTAGGCCAAATGATTCGTGAATATGTAAGTCACGCTTGGATTGAAACAAATGAAAGAAATCGGGCGAATCAGAAAAAACAAGCCTACTATTTTTCCATTGAATTCCTTTTAGGGAGATTATTAGGAAGCAATCTACTAAATTTAGGGGTTCAAGAAGTAGTAGCAGCGGGTTTAAAAGAGCTTGGTGTAGATTTACAAGAGGTCGAAGAACAAGAAGTGGATGCAGGGCTTGGTAATGGCGGTTTAGGGCGTCTTGCCGCCTGTTTCCTAGACTCTTTGGCCTCCCTTTCCTTGCCAGGTCATGGGATAGGCATTCGCTATAAGCATGGGTTATTTGACCAACGAATTATTGATGGCTATCAAGTAGAATTGCCTGAGCAATGGCTAAGAAACGGAAACGTATGGGAAATCAGAAAAGCAAGCCAATCCATTGAAGTTAAATTTGGCGGGGAAGTACAAGTATCATATGGAAATGGTCCGCTGATGTTTCATCATGTAAATGCGGAAACAGTGACAGCCGTACCCTATGATATGCCTGTGATTGGCTATGAAAATAAGACAATTAATACACTCAGGCTATGGAGCGCTGAGCCTTCACAATTTCGTCCTGAAAAAGGCGATGTTATGAAATATAAGCGTGACACAGAAGCGATATCGGAATTCCTATACCCAGATGATTCCCATCTCGAGGGGAAAATTTTACGGTTAAAGCAGCAATATTTTCTTGTTTCTGCAGGCCTCCGAAGCATTATTAGAGCTTATTTAAAAAACCATGATCATTTAAACGATTTCCATAACAATGTAGCCATCCATATTAATGACACCCATCCTGTCCTAGCAATTCCAGAACTGATGAGAATCTTCATGGATGAGCATGGCATGGGTTGGGATGAAGCTTGGAATATTACGATAAACACGATTTCTTATACGAATCATACAACATTATCCGAAGCATTGGAAAAATGGCCGATATCAATTTTTAAGCCGCTTTTGCCACGGATTTATATGATTGTTGAAGAAATTAATGAGCGTTATTGCCGCAAGCTATGGGAAAAGTTTACGGGGGATTGGAAGCGCATTGAGGAGATGGCGATTATTGCCCATGGCGTTATCAAAATGGCGCACTTAGCAATTGTTGGCAGCCATAGTGTGAATGGTGTAGCGAAAATTCATACAGATATTTTGAAAGAGCGCGAAATGAAGTTGTTTTATGAATATTATCCAGAGAAATTTAATAATAAGACGAACGGAATCACACATCGCCGCTGGTTGATGAAGTCGAATCCGGAGCTTACACAGACTATTTCTGAAGCGATTGGGGATAAATGGATTGCAAAGCCAGAACATTTATCAGCGCTACTCCCGTTTTCCAAAGATGCTAGCTTCAAGGAAAAGATTTTTGAAGTTAAACAAAAGAAAAAGCTTGCCTTTGCTGAGAGGATTGAGCAATTAACAGGAATTTCTGTAGATGAAAAGTCTATTTTTGATGTTCAAGTGAAAAGGCTTCACGCCTACAAGCGCCAATTATTGAATATTTTACACATCATGTACTTATATAACCGCTTGCGTGAGGATAGTAATTTTTCAATTGCACCACGGACATTTATCTTTGGGGCAAAAGCATCCCCAGGATATTATTATGCAAAAAAAATCATCAAGTTGGTTAATACGTTGGCTAGTATGGTTAACAATGACCCGAAAACAAAAGATCTATTAAAGGTTATTTTTGTGGAAAACTATCGTGTTTCCTTAGCTGAGATTATTATTCCTGCTGCCGATGTTAGTGAGCAAATATCGACAGCAAGTAAAGAAGCGTCTGGTACTGGAAATATGAAATTTATGATGAATGGCGCTATTACGCTTGGGACAATGGATGGAGCAAATGTTGAAATCTTTGAAGAAGTTGGTGCGGATAACATCTTTACATTTGGCTTGACAGCTGACCAAGTACTTGCTTATCAAAGAAATGGCGGATATCGGGCAATTGAGTATTATCATCATGACAAATGGTTGAATCAAGTCATTAATCAGTTAGTCAATGGCTTCTTCCCTGTTCCGGCCCATGAATTTGAAACGATTTATGATTCACTTTTAGTGCAAAACGATGAATTCTTCGTTTTAAAGGATTTTTCCTCCTATGTTCAATCCCATGAAAGACTTGGGGAAGCTTACAAGGATCGAGATGGCTGGTTAGAAAAAAGCATTGTCAATATTGCTAAATCAGGACGCTTTTCAAGCGACCGCACAATACAAGAATATGCTGATGAAATTTGGGGAGTTACTAGGTCAATATAATGCAACTATAAGGGTACTGAATGCAAATGCTTCGGTATCTTTTTTTGTACTAATATGAAAGTATAATCTTTTATAATGGGGATATTTTCCCAATTTCACTAAATTGTATAAATACTAGGTTCATATTATGGTAAAATATAAATGTATTAGAATTTATTAGACTACAAGGAGGCTTTTTTATGAAGAAATTAATGATGTTATTGCTGTCAGCATTATTGCTAGTTGTACCACTTTCAACAGCAAGTGCCAATGATGACCAAGCTGTTACGCGTGGTCAATTTTTCAAGCTGGTTGTCGACCATCTTAAGTATGATGCAGCGAATATAAAGGCTGAACTGCCTAAAGATATTTCCGCTGATTCACCATATGCACAAGCAGCTAAAATATTAAAGGATAAGAAAATCGTTACTGGTTTTGGGGATGGAACTTTTAAACCAAATGAAAAAATTACCCCAGCGGAAGCAAGTACAATCGTAGCTCGTATTCTCGCTATTAAAGGTGATGCACAGTCAGCTTTAACTGCTAAATATGGTATTAATTTTGAGAACAATGAAGCACTTACATTGGAAAAAGCGCAAGAGGTTATTTCCAAAGCATTAACTAGTGATGATAGTGCACTTGAATTAGTAGATAAAATGACGGTTGCTCAAAATCAACAAAATTCGTATCAAGCGAATGCAACAATAACTATGGGATTCACGATGAAAGAGGGAACTCCTAAAATTCCGGAAATGCCAGCTAGTATGAAAATGAATAGTGCCCTAAGCTTTAACAAAGAAAAGGGCATGAAACAAACGATTACTACAAAAATTCCTAATCCAATGACAAATGAACAATT
Source organism: Bacillus sp. (in: firmicutes) (assembly GCA_012842745.1). Classification (NCBI taxonomy): domain Bacteria; kingdom Bacillati; phylum Bacillota; class Bacilli; order Caryophanales; family Bacillaceae; genus Bacillus; species Bacillus sp. (in: firmicutes). Next base: position 10,817 of record DUSF01000035.1, read on the forward strand.
GGAAATGGTGATGGAGCAATACTATGTTCCAGAAGGAATTTTCATGAAAATGCCTGACCCGCTTACTGGCGAGGAACAATGGATTGATATGAGCGCATCTATGCCGTTTACGTTTAAAGATCTTATGAAGATGACGGAAGACAATATGAATGTAATGAATGATTTAAATCGGAAGTATTTCTTCTATCGTGATTTAGGAATGGAAAAGTTGAATGGTACGAACCATTATAAACTAGCTTATAGCGGAAAGATAACTTCTTTTAAAGAGATTATTGATATGATGGGTACTGTATTTAATGAGCAATCAGAAGCGATGCTATCAAGCTTTGGGGACTTGCCAGATCTTGAAATGGCAATGACAGGATACATGTGGATTGATGAAAATACAATGCTTCCAACACGTCAAACAATTGAATATGAAATGAAATTAGGTGGATTAAAGGACGAAGTAATACCATTTGAGAGTATTCAATATGCAATGGATTTTTCGTATTCAAATTTCAACAAAGTAATAGATATTGTACTTCCTGAGGAAGCAAAAAATGCTGAAAAAATGCCAGGACTTGAAGAGTTGTTACAAGAGCCTGCTCCAAGCGAGCAAAAGTAGCCAAATAGAAACTCTCTAAAAAAGTTCAGATTTACAATGTATTTATGCCCCGTTTCTGCTATAAAATAAAAAATATAAAAGAAATGGAGTGATACAAATGTTAACCTTTTATTCTCGGATTCTAGTAGCTTACGATGGCTCAGAGTTAAGTAAAAAAGCATTGGACATAGCTATGTCCCTTGCAAAACAAGATGAAAGAATCGAATTAACTGTTGTAGCTGTCTCAAATCCTCCAACAGCAACGTCGATGGGAAGCTATGGTATTTATAATCAAGAGCTTATTAATGAAATTAGAGAAAATGCCGAAAAGATTCTGAAAGATGTAAAGGATAAATTAACTACAATTCCAAATAAAAAGTCAACAGTTGTCCTAGAAGGTAATCCAGGCAGAATGATTGTTGAACATGCTAACCATATTAGCTGCGATTTAATCGTAATGGGCAGTAGAGGTCTAAGCGGTATAAAAGAAATGTTTTTAGGAAGCACAAGTCATTTTGTAGTACAGCGTGCAAATTGTCCAGTATTTATAGTGAAGTAAAAATAAAAACAAGCATTGTCAAATGACAGTGCTTGTTTAAATTTTATCCCTTATCTTCAAAAACTTCTAGGTCAGTAGCACCAAGATTGCCAGTTACCGACATAGCATCCTCTGAATCAAGCTGTTCCTCATAAAGCTGGTGTACCGCATTAGGATAAATTTTTATCTCTTTCCCTTCAATATCGGTTCCAATAAAGCTTTCAATATCTTCCACATAGCCAATGTTTTCATCTTCTTCGATGTTCATGTCATTATAATCGAGCATGTTTTGGTCAAAAAAGTCGGACGGTGTTTCAGATGTGCCATATCTAGCCACATCTTGCCATGAATCCTCTGCATCATAAAGGGTTGCATCCCGCTCATCATATTCAAATTGACCATAGGGAGGCATTAATATTTTTTCTTCAACGGGACGCCCGTGTGAGACGATTTTATCAGGGGTATGCTCAATACAATGGGTTGCTGTAGGCAATGCTTTTAAGCGTTCTTCTGGTATTTCTTTGCCGCATTTTTCACATACTCCATACGTACCATTGTCGATATTTGCGAGGGCATGGTCAATGTCCTTTTGTTCTTTTTCAAAATGTTCGACAAGTGCGCTATCTTTTTCACGTTCATAAAGATCTGTCGCTGTATCGGCTGGGTGGTTATCATAACGGGAAAGCTCGCCAACTGAATCAGTTTCGAATGCCCGCTCTATGTCAAAATAATCTGTTGCCCTTAATTCTCTAGTTATTTCTTCTTTTCGCTGTCGCAATTGTTTTTTTAAAGCTAAAAGCTCATTAGGAGTAAGCATCATAAACGCTCCTTTTGACTTAAAATTCGTTTTCAAATGTAGTATTTGCATAAAAAAAGCATACGATTCAAAAATCGTATGCTAAACACGTTACATCCAGTAGCTTAACAATAAACCGAAGGCGACGAGAAATCCGAAATGTGTATTTGTTTGTGCGGTTGCCTTCATGGCTGGCATCATCTGTATCGGCAATGTTTTGCCTTTGAATCCGCGCACGGCTTGAAATGCTTTTGGAAGACTAGCGAAAACAATTAAAAGCCATGGTGACACAATACTAGTAGCCACAAGGGCGATAATCCAAATAAAGGAAACAACAAACATTCCAGCTAAAAATTTAACTGCATTTTCTCTGCCAATGAGAATCGCCAATGTGCGGCGTCCGCTTTTTTTATCGCCATCTAAATCACGAATATTATTAGAAAGCAAAATCGCACCAATTAAAATCGAAATTGGAATGGAAATTAAAAAACTTTTTAATGAAATAGAGCCAGATTGGATAAAATATGAAATGAGGATAATGACAACCCCCATAAAAAAGCCGGCAACGATTTCCCCGAAGGGTGAATAGGCAATCGGGTATGGACCGCCAGTATAAAAATAGGCAGTAAACATACAAATAATTCCGATAGCGGCAATCCACCAACTTGAGCTGGCACAAATATAAAAACCAAGAAGAATAGCTATCGCAAAAAAGCCAATGGCAACATTACGAATCGTTTTAGGAGCAATCCCATCGCGAACAATTCCTCCGCCAATTCCAATCGATTCGGCATGATCAAGGCCGCGTTTATAGTCATAGTATTCATTAAATAAATTCGTGGCTGCTTGAATTAGAATACTTGCTAAAAGCATGGCCAAAAATAACGGCATATTGATAAAACCATCTAGCAATGCTAACGCCGTCCCAATGGAAACAGGAACAAATGCCGCCGTTAATGTGTGCGGTCGTAATTGGCGATACCAAATTTGCCAAATGCTCTTCTTTTTAAGTTCTAGTTGTTGGTTTGGAATTTTTACCTCCATATAATTTCAGTTGGCCCCCTTTCGACAAGCTCAAAATACCCTATACATTTATTTTATAAAAAAATTGAAAAGATACACATTGCACAATTTGGCCATGTCACTATATAAGTGTAGGAAAATGGTCAAAAAGTGTCAATGGTTTTAAGAGAATATGCACAAATTGACAAGGGCATATTATATTAAAATTGAAATTTATTAAGTTTTCCTTCTATTGACAGGTAAATAACATGGAAGTATGTTAAAATAAGTTGATGTATGGTTTTTTAAGGGGGAGAAATAGTGGTAACGATTCAACATAGTACAATACATAAAAAAATCGCTTATGGAGTTGAACAAGCAAAGTCTCTTTCTCACTCTATATTGGTTAGTACTAGTACAAAAGTTGAACATTTGCATATAGATCCAGTTACTTTCTATGAACGGGGAAAACACCGCATTGGTGAACGGATTTTCTGGTCCGCACCGAGTGGGGACTTTGTTATGGTTGGCATTGGCAATGCTTATTCGTTTGAAAGTAATGATAGCAACAACTTTAGTCAGCTTGAAAGTAAATGGAAGGAAATGCTCAAGGCCAGTATCGTTGCACCGAATGAACGGGTGTTAGGCGTGGGGCCAGTTATACTAGGTTCGTTTTCTTTCGATCCGAAAAAGGAAAAAACGAAGTTATGGGGTAGTTTCCCTACCGCTAAAATGATGCTTCCACAACATTTATTAACGATATCAAATGATGAATATTGGCTTACGGTAAATGTCGTGGTAGATGAAAATACGAATGTAGATGAACTAGCTGAACTTTTACTAAATGAACAAAGAGCCCTTTTAGAGGCTGCAACTGTTCCGTTTATTAGCTTGTATGGACAGGACTTGAAAATTGTTGAGGTTTCAAAAGATAAGTGGCTGGAAGCGGTTGAAACGGTAGCAAATCAAATTAAGCACGGAGAAATTGAAAAAGTAGTCCTAGCACGGGAAATCAGGGTAAAAAGTGAATGGCCTTTTATTCCTGAGGAAATATTAAACCGTCTGCAAAAAGAACAGCCATCAAGCTATATTTTTGCAATTGAAAGTGGCGAAGATTGCTTTATTGGGGCATCACCGGAGCGTTTAATTAAAAAAGAGGGTGATGAGGCATTTACCACTTGTTTAGCTGGGTCGATTGCGAGAGGGAAAACGGCAATGGAAGACGACAAATTAGGTCATGAGCTTTTGCACGATGAAAAAAATCTACATGAACATGAGGTTGTTGTTCGTGCGATTAAGTCTGCTTTTGAACAGGGCTGTGAACAAGTGGAAATCCCCGAACAACCTGCTTTATATAAATTTCGCGATATTCAACATTTATATACGCCTGTAGTAGGGAGAGTAAAAGATGGTATTTCCTTATTAACGCTTGTTGAAAAACTTCATCCTACCCCTGCTCTAGGTGGATATCCTCGCGCGGAAGCACTTCAAAAAATAAGGGAAATTGAACAATTAGACCGTGGCCTGTATGCCGGTCCAATTGGTTGGCTTGATGGCAATGGCAGCGGTGAGTTTGCTGTCGGCATCCGTTCAGGGTTATTGCAAGGGCGGGAAGCCTCCTTATTTGCTGGATGCGGAATTGTTGGCAATTCAAATCCTATAAGTGAATATAAGGAAACACAAATAAAATTTAAGCCGATGCTCTCAGCATTAGGGGGATCATGCAATGAACTCAAATAAGGCATTAACTGTATATGTAGCGGCTTTTTTAGATGAATTAGTACGGTCAAATGTTAAACATATTGTCGTAAGCCCAGGATCAAGATCGACCCCTATTGCGATGTTAGCAGCCGATCATCCGAACTTAAAGGTGTGGTTGAATGTTGATGAACGTTCAGCCGCATTTTTTGCGTTAGGAATTGCAAAAGCAAGGCGGGAGCCAGTGGCGATTGTTTGTACATCTGGAACAGCTGTAGCCAACTATATGCCGGCAGTAGTAGAAGCAAAGGAAGCGCAGGTGCCGCTCATTGTTTTGACAGCTGATCGTCCTCATGAACTAAGAGATATTGGGGCGCCGCAAGCAATTGATCAACTTGATTTTTTTGGAAAACAAGTAAAATGGTTTGTGGAAATGGCTTTGCCCGAGGAAAGGCGAGAAATGCTTCGTTACGTGCGAACGGTGGCAGCAAGGGCTGTTTCTACTTCGCTGACAGGCCCTAGTGGCCCAGTTCATTTGAATTTTCCGTTTCGAGAACCGCTTGTGCCAAATTTGGAGGATGATACCATTTGGGAAAGCGGACTGGAAAATAGACAGCAATTCATTAAAGCATCACAAACAAAAAGGGTTTTAAGCGTGCCTGATTTAGAACGGTTGGCACTTGAGTTGCAGGAAGTGAAGCGGGGCATAATCGTTTGTGGACCATTAGACATGCCTTGTTTTGCAGAAGAGGTCGTGAAGCTTGGGGAAACATTAGGATTCCCGATACTTGCTGACCCATTATCGCAACTACGCTGTGGGGGGCATAATAAAAATTTAGTGATTGACAGCTATGATGCGTTTTTGCGTGATGAATACATATCAAAGACTCTTATTCCAGATGTTGTCATCCGGTTTGGAGCAATGCCAGTTTCTAAGGCTGTTTTATTATTTTTGAAAAAAAATCCACAGATTAAACAAATCATCATTGATGGGGATGGGTTATGGCGTGATCCGACACTGCTGGCAACCGAAGTTATCCATTGTAATCCAGTGCTCTTTTGCAAAGACTTGGCTGCGGTTGAGTTTTTTAAAACTCATAAGGCAACTGATATGCGGTGGATTGAACATTGGATAACAGCTGACAGTATCGCTGGGGATGTCCTTCGCACCTTTGGAAATGAAGAAGAAGAATTTGAAGGTCAGGTCGTGCTCAGAATTGCTAATAGTTTACCAGACCATTCTACATTGTTTGTTGGCAATAGTATGCCAATCCGCGATGTCGATAGCTTTTTCTTAAATAATGAGCGAAATATAAGGATTATGGCTAATCGCGGTGCAAATGGGATAGATGGTACAATTTCAACGGCACTTGGAGTGAGCACCGTAGGAGAGCCTCTTGTCCTTCTTTTAGGGGATTTGACTTTTTATCATGATTTAAATGGTTTATTGGCAGCAAAGCTGTATCAATTAAATGCAACCATCGTGATTATTAATAATGAAGGCGGAGGGATTTTTTCGTTCTTGCCGCAAAGTGAGCATCCTAAAAACTTTGAAATGCTGTTTGGAACGCCATTGGGGCTTGATTTTAGCTATGTTGTCAAAATGTATAATGGTCATTTTACCCGTATTAATCACTGGGATGAACTTTCGGAAGCGATAAAGAACTGCAAGAATGTTGGTGGTCTAAATGTCATAGAAGTCCGCACAGACCGGTCTTTAAATGTGGCGAAGCATCGGAAAATTTGGAACATCGCTAATCAAAAAATCAAGCAAAGCTTGGATTTAGGTGAAGTTGATGTTCATTAACGTGAATGATGTCAATTATTATGTAAAAGTCATTGGTCATGGAGAGCCTTTGCTTCTTTTACATGGATTTACCGGTTCGCTAGAAACATGGGACCCATTTGTCGAGGAGTGGAGCCGGTCGTTCACGTTGATTTTGGTAGATATTATCGGGCATGGAAGAACAGATCATCCTGAAGATTTTAGACGTTATGATATTGAAAAGGTTGCTTGTGACTTAAAAGGTATCCTGCAGCATTTAGAGATTACGAAGACATCTGTGTTAGGCTATTCAATGGGTGGGCGGCTTGCTTTATCTTTTTCAATTTTATATCCTGAACATGTTCTTTCGCTTATTTTAGAAAGCAGTTCGCCGGGATTGGAAAAAGAAGTGGAGCGGCTCACAAGAAGCGAGAACGACAATCTTTTGGCTAATCAAATTGAACGGGAAGGTATTCGTGCGTTCGTTGACTATTGGGGGAAAATACCGCTGTTTTCTACACAAGAGAAAAAGCTGTCAGAGGAAGAAAAGCAAGCGATTCGCGCGCAACGCTTACAAAATAGCAGTGTTGGCCTAGCGGGAAGCCTGCGCGGAATGGGAACAGGTGTCCAGCCTTCATGGTGGGACAAGCTTTCAGAAGTAAGGAAGCCAGTTCTTTTATTAGCAGGGGAACTCGACGAGAAGTTTTGTCATATAAATCAGGAAATGCACAAGCGCCTTCCAAATTCAAAAATTTTCATTATAAACGACGCTGGACATGCAATTCATGTGGAACAAAGAGAATTATTTGGTAAAATAGTAAGGGACTATTTATGTGGAATTTTTAAATAGTTCACCATTATACATAATTTAGGAGGTAGTAACATGGCAGTAGAATGGGTAGCCAAATATCCAGGTAAATATGAAGAAATTCTTTATGAAACATACAATGGCATTGCAAAAATTACGATTAATCGTCCGCACGTACACAATGCTTTTACACCTTTAACAGTAGCGGAAATGATTGATGCTTTTGCTGATGCCCGTGATGACTCTGATGTTGGTGTCATTATTTTAACTGGTGCTGGTGATAAAGCGTTTTGTTCTGGTGGCGACCAAAAAGTGCGTGGTCATGGTGGCTATGTAGGAAAAGATAATATTCCCCGCTTAAATGTTCTTGATTTACGGCGTCTAATTCGTGTGATTCCAAAGCCTGTTGTGGCAATGGTGGCGGGTTACGCGATTGGCGGTGGCCATGTTTTACATGTCATTTGTGATTTAACAATCGCGGCTGAAAATGCTATCTTTGGTCAGACAGGTCCAAAGGTTGGCAGCTTTGATGCAGGCTATGGTTCTGGTTATTTAGCGCGTATTATCGGACATAAAAAAGCCCGTGAAATTTGGTATCTATGCCGTCAATATAATGCACAGGAAGCACTTGATATGGGGCTAGTGAACACTGTTGTTCCATTGGAAAAACTAGAGGAAGAAACAATCCAATGGTGTAATGAAATGCTTGAAAAATCACCAACAGCACTGCGCTTCCTAAAAGCGGCCATGAACGCTGATACAGACGGCTTAGCAGGCATCCAACAATTTGCTGGGGATGCAACATTACTCTATTATACATCTGATGAAGCGAAGGAAGGACGCGATGCGTTTAAAGAAAAGCGTACACCTGACTTTGGTCAGTTCCCACGTTTTCCGTAAAAATTAGTTTTAATGATGGTGCAACCAAAAAACAGTTTAGCAAATTGCCTTGCTAAACTGTTTTTTTCAATGTTATTAGGGGATAACGTGTGGTAAAGGCCTGTTTATCTACCATCAAAAGTAGCTTAAGTACAATTTGGTACCGATAAACGTGAGTTATCTACCCTCAAGAAGTGAAAATATGCTACTTGATGGTGGATAAGTATCCTAAAAAGGAGAGTGAGCTAGCATTGACAAGTGATGTTATGCCAAATTGGTTAGCCAAAAGGGCTAGTCTTTCACCTAATCGGTTGGCGCTTATTACAGAAAGTGAAACATGGACTTTTGCCGAGCTACATGAGCGTACCGTTCAGGCTACAAATAAATTATCTATGTTGGGAATCCATGAAGGAGACCATGTGGCCATCTTAATGGGGAACCGTAAAGAATTTTTATTTCTTTTACATGGCTTGGAGTATATTGGTGCTGTAGCTATTTTAATAAATACGAAGCTAACAGCACATGAAATTAGTTGGCAGCTAGAAGATTCAGAGAGTAAGCTATTGCTATATGATGATGCATTGGTGGAAAAGGTCGAAAATATAACAACATCTATAAATATGGTGTCAATACATGAGTTTATGAACATAGGGGAAGGGCTAGCAGTCATTCGTCCGGAATGGGAACTCAACCAAATTCATACGATTATTTATACATCAGGAACAACAGGAAAACCAAAGGGGGTCATGCTTACCTATGGAAACCATTGGTGGAGCGCTGTTAGTTCGTCATTAAACCTTGGTTTACATATGGATGATTGCTGGCTTTGTGCAACCCCGCTATTTCATGTTAGTGGCCTTTCAATTTTAATGCGAAGTGTATTTTATGGGATACCAGTCTATTTAATTGAAAAATTTAATCCTACGAAAGTGAATGAGGCAATAGAAAATAATAACATCACTATGATTTCTGTTGTCAGCCAAATGTTAATAAGGCTACTCGCTGATCTCGGTGAAAGATCTTATCCTAAATCGTTAAGATGCGTATTATTAGGAGGAGCTTCAGCGTCAAAGCCATTGTTAGAAAAATGTAAACAAAAGCAAATCCCTGTTTATCAAACATACGGGATGACAGAAACAGCTTCACAAATAGCTACATTAAGCGCTGAATATATGCTATCAAAGTTGGGTTCAGCAGGAAAACCACTTTTTCCAGCACAATTAAAAATTGAAAATGAAGGGCAAACACAACCAGCAAATAAACCAGGGGAAATAGTTGTCAAAGGCCCAAACGTAACAAAAGGATATTGGAAAAGAGAAGATGCTACGAAAACCAATATTGTCGATGGTTGGCTCCGTACTGGGGATATCGGTTATTTAGATGATGATGGATTTTTATTCATGCTTGACCGCCGTAGTGATTTAATTATTTCAGGTGGTGAGAATATTTATCCAGCAGAAATTGAGTCGGTTATTTTATCACACCGAAGCATCGAAGAAGCGGGCGTAGTCGGAAAAGATGATGAAAAATGGGGACAGGTACCTGTTGCGTTTGTGAAGGTATGGAACTCACAGACAGTAACAAAAGAAGAACTTATTTCATTATGTGAGGAGCAGCTAGCGAAATATAAAGTGCCAGTTGACATTTACTTTGTAGAAAAATTACCACGAAATGCTTCGAACAAATTAATACGGATGGAATTAAGGGAATGGCTTCAGCCGCAATAATCGGCCTTTTCCAAACATAGAAGCGTATCTCCATTAAGAGGATACGCTTCTTCTGTGCCTGTTTATTGTAAACTATACAAGAAATTTGGTAGCCATAAGCTAATTTGTGGTATGAAAGTTACTAATACAAGGGCAACAACTGTTGCAAGCAACCATGGTCCAGTTGCTTTCGTAACATCAATGAGTGGCATTTTCGTTATACCACTTGCTACATATAAGTTCAAACCAACTGGTGGTGTAATCATACCTATTTCCATATTGACAATCATGATAATACCGAAGTGGATTGGGTCAATTCCAAGTGCCACTGCAACAGGGAAAAGAATTGGGCCTAAAATTGTAATAATCGCTGTTGGTTCCATGAATTGTCCAGCAATAAATAAGATTAAGTTAACGATTAATAGGAATGCAATTGGCCCCATATCCATGTCTTTAATAACAGCAACAAGTTCATGTGGAATTCGTTCTAATGTTAGAATATGAGCGAAAACCATTGCCATTGAAATAATAAAGAATAACATCGCTGTTGTTTTTGTTGATTCTACTAAAATGCCTGGGATATCTTTTAACTGCAAATCTTTATGAATAAAAAACCCTACAACTAAGCCGATAAAACAAGCAACGGCTGCGGATTCAGTCGGTGTGAAAAGTCCTGAATAAATACCGCCGATTACGACAATTGGTAATGCCAAGCTCCAAATAGAATCCTTAACAGCAATCATTTTTTCACTAACTGTTGCTTTTGGACTAAGTGGATAATTATTTTTCTTAGCAACCCAAAAACTTACAAAGGCAAGCATTGCTGCTAACATAATGCCGGGAACGATCCCTGCTAAAAACATTTTTCCTACAGATTGTTCAACAGTAACACAGTAAACAATCATTGGCACACTTGGGGGAATAAGAATACCTAAGGAACCAGCTGTCGCAATCGAACCGACTCCATATTTTTTAGGATAACCGAATTTCGTCATTGCTGGAATCATAATACCGCCAATTGCAACTACGGTTGCTGGTGAAGAACCAGAAATAGCCGCAAATAACGCACAAGCCATAATCGCTGCAATTGATAAACCGCCTGGTAAATGACCGATAAAAGCATTTGCTAAATTAATAAGGCGTTTCGCTACACCACCAGTTGTGAAAATATTACCAGCAAGTACGAAAAAGGGAATCGCCATTAATGGAAAGCTATTAATACCTGAAAATACCTTCCCTGCTAAATCTGGAAGCGGATCAGTTGTAAAAAAGTAGATAACTGCAAAAGACGCAAAGCCCAATGAAATGGCAATTGGTAAACCAAGAAACAAGAATAAGAATAATAACGAGAAAACAGCCATTGCCGCGCTGCCAATGACGAAAGAATAAATCGAACAAGCTAGTGCCAATAATATAAAAAATAGTGAAGAAAACTTTTTAAGTGGTGTTCCTGACTGTGGCAACATCTTTTGATCGATTGTTTGATTAGAAACTGAACTCATATTAATGTGCACCGCCTTCCTGTTGCTCCGCTAAAAGTTGTTCTGTTGGTGTCTTGAATGCTTTCACCAGCTCTTGCATATAACGAATTGTCATTAATGTAAAAGCAACTGCAACGATACCTTTTGGAATATACATAGGGATTTCCATCTCTGGGGAAACTTGACCAAATTGGGTTAAAACTGCAATATGTTGGTAACCGAGAATTGCGACAACGATGCAGAACAATATATTTAAGCCATATACAAAAAGGATCACACCTTTTTGTAAATTAGGAGAAAATTGTTTGACAAGTAAATCTACACCAAGATGAACTTTTTCACGTACACCAATAGAGGCTCCAATTAAGCCTACAAAAATTAATAAATAGTTTACTGCCTCCTGGGTGAAGCCTAAACTAGAGCCGAACCCTCTTCGTAAAATTACTTCAATAAATGCCAAGGATGTAGCAGATGCTAAGGCAAGACCGCAGAGTACCTCTTCGATTCTTGACAATAATTTATTAAAAAAGTTCAATTTTTTCACATCCCCTTTTAAAAATAAGGGGCGTTTTCGCCCCTTTTTAACAAGATTGCTAGTATGAAACTGAAACTTATTACATTATTACCAAAGTGCTTTAGCAGCATCAATTAAATCTTTGCCAATTTGGTCTTCAAATTGTGGGTAGATTGAAGTCATTGCATCAACCCAAGCTTGTTTTTCTTCATCAGTTAAGGTAATAATTTCTGTTTTACCAGCTGCTTTAATATCTTCTAATTGCTCGTCGTTTACACGCTTACTATTTTCACGAACCCACTCAGTTGTTTCGTCTAATGCTTTTTCTAGAGATTGGCGCACATCATCTGGAAGGCCATTCCAAAAATCAGCATTTGTAATTACCGCATAACCAAGGTAGCCGTGGTTACTCATTGTAATAGACTTTTGAACTTCATGCATTTTTTGAGAATAGATGTTTGATAATGTGTTTTCACCACCATCAATAACACCTTGTTCTAACGCACTATATACTTCACCGAATGCCATTGGTGTTGGGTTTGCACCAACTGATTTGAATTGTGCTTCAAGAACTTTACTTGACATAACACGTAATTTTTGACCTTTAAAATCTGCTGGCGTTTTGATTGCTTTATTTGAGTGCATTTGTTTAAAACCGTTATCCCACATTGCTAAACCAAGAAGATTTTGGTCTTCAAGCATTGTAAACAGTTTTCCACCGATTTCTGGGCTTTCCATTGCTGCTTGGACGTTTGCTTCATCCTTAAAGATGAATGGTAAATCAAAAAGCGTCCATTGTGGATATAGTTTTGTAATAACTGAAGTTGATGGTGCAGCTAATTGTACGTTATTTTGCTGGATAGCTGCTAAAACATCTTCATCTGTGTATAGTTGAGAGTTAGGGAATACTTGAACTTCAACCTTGCCATTTGTATATTCTTCTGCTAACTTCTTAAACATTTCTGCTGCTTGACCTTTTGGAGTGTTTTCAGCAACAACGTGTGAGAATTTAATTGTGATTTTTTCGCCACTAGCTTGTTTACCGCCAGCTTCTCCACCATTAGTTGAACTACCGCTTTGTTGTGATCTTGCGCCGCAGCCAGCTAATAGGCCAACCATAAGCACGGCCGCAACCATCATCATAAGCCATTTTTTCATCTAAAATCCCCCTTGTTTTTCTTTTTTGTATATTCATACAATTGATAAAATAGGATTAATTCTATCAATTGTGAAATATACTATTATAGTACAGGAGAGTTCATACATTGTTAATAATTTGGTCATATTGTCCCTTTTGGTCTTTTTGGTCTGAAAACGCTACCAGATAGTGGCGGCATAGGACAAGGAGACATGTTCCATGTCCCCTTTATTCTAAAGTTTCTACTTAATAAAACAAAAAAACAGGGACACGAAACCTGTTCCCTGTCCCTATTTCCTATGTGTTATATAACGGTTTATTGGCCGGCCAACTCCGCCGTATTGTACATCAATTAATATATGACCACTCTTTGCGAGATAATCTAAATAACGTCTCGCAGTCACTCGTGCTAAACCAACTTGTTCAGCAACTTCTTCTGCTGAAAGTGGCTCAGTTTGATCATTTAAGTATTTCATAATCTTCTTAAAGGTAACTTCATTTAGGCCTTTTGGAAGATCTACGTTTGTTGTCGTATGCTTTTCTTTTTCGAAGCGGAGTTGATCTAAATCTTTTTGGGTAAGAGTTGTTTTTCTTTCTAGTTGGTTTCGGAACGAACGGTATTTTTCTAATGATTTTTTAATTCTTTCAAATTTGAAAGGCTTCATAATATAATCAAAAGCACCATTTTGAAGAACATTGCGAATCGTTTCCATATCGGCTGCAGCTGTAATGGCGATAATATCTACACTTAGTCCTTCTTTTCTAATTTCATGAATTGTCTCTAGTCCGTCTTGACTAGGCATAAAAATATCAATAAAGACAAGTTCTGGTTTAAGCTTTTTTATCATTTGCAATCCCTCATAGCCGTTTCCTGCAATCCCAACTATTTCAAACCCTTCTATTCTTTCAATAAACTGGCGGTTCACTTCTTGGACCATCGGATCATCCTCAATTAAAAGTACTTTAAATGTTTGCGGGGCCATTTTGAAAACCTCCTGTTTGTCCATTTTCATAAAAAGTAACGATGATAGTTGTTCCAAGTCCTTTTTCTGATTCAACAACAATTTCTCCATTCGCTTTTTTTACAATTTCATTCACGAGATGAAGGCCGATTCCATGGCCAACGGCCCCTTTCGTTGAAAAGCCGTGAATGAATATTTTTTCCTTCACTCCTACTTCCATCCCGATGCCATTATCCTCTACTAAGATTGAGGTTACAATTTCATCTTGTTCAAAGCTTATGAATATTTGCTTATTTGGTTGTTTTACTTCATGAAACGCTTCAAACGCATTTTCAATTAAGTTACCGATAATCACAACAAAATCATGATGATCTAATGGAGCTGGAAAGCGCCCTAAGTGACTATGGCGGTCAATAATGACTTGAATCCCTAATTCCTTCCCTCTGCTTACTTTACTTAACAATAAACCTGATAAACTTTCATCATGAATATTTTTTCCTAGAAATTGCGTTAATTCTTGTTGTTCTTCTGTTATTTGAAAAACATAATCAAGCGCTTTTTCTCTATGATTCATTTGGATTAAGCCGGCAATTGTATGAAGTTTATTCATATATTCATGGTTTTGGACACGTAGCGCATTAACAAATGCTTTTACACCAGTAAGCTCTTCAGCTAGTTTTTTGACCTCTGTTTGGTCTTGGAATACGGCAACAGCCCCAACTGTTTGATTATCTACTTTTATAGGGATGCGGTTGCTTAAGATGATTTGATTGCGGACATATAATTCTTTGTTATAAATTGGCTGATTGAGAAATAAAATTTCGGGTAAATAAGTGTCTGGAATGACAGCCGATATTTTTTTCCCAATGACATCTTCGGAAATGCCTAGTAATTGTTTTGCTTTATCATTAAAAATCGTAATCACTTCATTATTGTCGATGGCGACTATCCCTTCATGCATAGCGTTAAACGTCTCCGTTCGTTCTACTAGTAGGGTAGCTATTTCGTAAGGTTCTAAATGAAAGATTTGCCGTTTTATATTGTTTGCTAAAATCCATGAGCCCCATCCCCCAAAAAGGATTGAAACGAAAATCGTACTGAGAATTTCGTATTTAAGGCTTGAAATAATTTCAAAAACTGTTGGTAGCAAATAGCCAACGAGGACGACGCCAACTTGATCGTGCTCATTATTCATAATTGGTACAAACGCGCGAACAGCAGTGCCTACTTCTCCTTTTGCTTTCGTAGTATATGTGTGTTCTGCAAAAGCAGGTCCTTCATCAGCGCCTTCGGAAACTTTTCCTATTAATGATTGAACAGGGTGTGATAGCCTTACCCGATTCATATCAAGCACAACGATATAGGTTGCACCGTTAATAATACGTACTCGTTCAACAAGTGGATTAATCGTGCTTCGATCTTTTGGATTACCGTTAACACTAGATCTTATTCCAGGAAATTCAGTAACCGTTCGCGCCGTAATAAGAGCTCGGTTTTTCAATTCATCTTCTTTAACGTTAACAAAATTTCCAACGAGGCCAATTCCAACCATTAAGATTGAAAATCCTATAATAACAAGAGAGAGTCCTATTATTTTCCAATGGATTGGTATTTTTTGATACATATATAGATTACCTCAAGCGTTTAGAATTGTTTATATACATAATTGTACCATGTCTATCATGCTATGATAAAATTATCTTAAAATATTGGTCGCTTTGCAAAAATATTAACTAAATGGTGATGGTTATGAAGGTATTTGTTAGCACATCGATTATTATAGTCGCTTGTTTTATTTTTATTTTTTTTATCGGGTTTGGTAAAAGTAATGACCAAAAATCAATCACATATGACTATGAACAGGTTGATTTAAATAAACAAATTATAATCAACTTCAGCCATGTCGTTGCGGAAAACACGCCGAAAGGCCAAGCCGCTGAGAAATTTGCAAAATTGGTGAAAGAAAAGACAAGTGGAAAAGTGAAGGTGGAGGTTTTTCCTAATGGTGTTTTATATGCGGAAGGACATGAATTGAACGCATTAATACGTGGTGAAGTGCAAATGATTGCACCCGCTTATTCAAATTTGACTGAGTTTTTGCCTGAATGGCTTATCTTAGATTTGCCGTATTTATTTAGGGATGACAACCATGTTGAAGCAGTCTTTAATGGAGAAATAGGGGAGACGCTTTTAGCTGAATTGAAAAAGCATCATATTAAAGGGATTGCCTTTTGGAGCAACGGATTTAAGCAAATGACGAGCAATCGTGGACCATTACGGACACCTCAAGATTTTTATGGGCAAAGATTTCGAATCATGCCGAGCAAGGCCCTTGAAGACCAATTTCGCCAGTTAGGTGTGAAAACAAATGCGATGCCATTTAACCAAGTTTATAAGAACTTGGAAAGCGGCTATTTAGATGGACAGGAAAATACAATTTCCAATATTTATTCAAAGCGATTTTATAAGGTGCAACAGTATTTAACAATAAGCAACCACGGTTATTTAGGCTATGCTGTGATGATGAATCAGGAATTTTGGGATTCTATACCTAAGGAGATTCAGAGCCAAATTGAAGAAGCGATGGATGAAACAACGGAATGGCTGTTTACTGAATCACAGAAAATTAATGAAGAGCAGTTAAATATTATAAAATCGACTTCTGATATTCAAATTTATGAATTAACGGAAGCTGAGCGAGAAAATTGGATTGACTTTTTTCATCCTCTGTATAAAGAATATGAAGTGAAGTACGGAAAAAGATGGATTAAACAAATTCAAGAACTATCAACGAAGGGGGAACATCAATGAGTATTGTTAAACTAGCAGTTATACCAGGAGACGGAATTGGGAAGGAAGTTGTACCAGCTTCTTTGCAGATTTTAGATGTATTGGCGGAACTTCATGGGGGATTAAGCTTTGAATATAAGCTCTATCCGTGGAGCTGTGAGTACTATTTAGAGCATGGCGTCATGATGGCCGAGGATGGTATGGAGAAATTAAAAGATTCCGATGCTGTCTTTTTAGGGGCAGTTGGAAATCCACATCTTGTAGCAGACCATATTTCGCTATGGGGATTATTAATAAAAATCCGCCGTGAGTTTGAACAAGTGATTAATGTCCGTCCAGCTCGCAGTATGAAAGGTGTAAAATCTCCATTAGCGAATCCGACAGATTTTGATTTCATCGTTGTTCGTGAAAATTCTGAAGGTGAATATAGTGAAGTTGGTGGGCGTATTCATAGCGGTGAAGACGAAGTCGTCATCCAAAATGCGGTGTTTACGAGGAAGGCAACGGAACGGGCGATGAACTATGCTTTTGAGTTAGCGAGAAAGAGACGGGGGAAAGTAACGAGCGCGACTAAATCGAATGGGATTGTTCATAGTATGCCTTTTTGGGATGAAGTATTTCAGGATGTCGCCGCAAAGTACCCAGGGATTCAAACAGAATCTAGACATATTGATGCACTATCCGCATTTTTCGTAACACGCCCGCATGAATTCGATGTTATCGTGGCAAGTAATTTATTTGGTGATATTTTAACAGATGTTGGTGCGGCGATTATGGGAAGCATCGGTATTGCTCCTGCCGCAAATATAAATGTGAATGGGAAATTTCCATCAATGTTTGAACCTGTCCATGGCTCTGCCCCTGATATTGTTGGCAAGGGAATCGCAAACCCAATTGGTCAGCTATGGACAGCGGTGATGATGTTAGAGCATTTAGGCTATAGTGAATTAGGTAGAATTCTTTTACAATCGATTGAATCTACATTAGCGAAAGGAATAAAGACCCCTGATATTGGTGGTACAAGCAATATGGATGAAGTTGTTAGTGACATCGTGGATAATATAAGAAGTATGTAATTTCTTCATAAGTTCTTTATAACTTGTTCAAATTCTCGCAATGTTAATCGTATCCTTTAAGTTTTATACTTAAATTGTCGAAATATAGACAAAATGATAGATTGGGGGAAGAGGAATGAGTAGAAAAGGTTGGCTAGGTTCTTTGTTTGCAGCTCTATTAATTGTAGTAACCGCATGTAATGGAACGACAGAGCAAGTAGTTAAATCACCAGACAAAGAGATTGCGTCAGAAGAAGTGGTAAAAGAATTAGTTATGAATCCACCTAAAATGGCAGATTTAGAAGGGAAAGATGACCCGCTTAGTGAATCTATTAAACGTGGTTATGTTTATGTTAATGAGTCTAATACCGCACTTGATCAATATGTTGGTAACCAACTATCTTGTACAAGCTGCCATGCAGGTGCTGGAACTGGCGAAGCATCTTCGCTTGTTGGTGTTACAGCTGTATCCCCTGAATATAATCCTCGTGCAGCTAAGGTTATGAGTATAGAAGATCGTATTAATGGTTGTATGATTCGTAGTATGAATGGCGAAAAATTGCCACTTGATAGCACTGAAATGAGAGATATGGTTTCTTATTTAACATATATTTCAAAGGGTATTCCAGTAGGTGCGGATATACCATGGAGAAAACCAAATACAATGAAGGTTGAAGATTTACCTGAAACAGACTTAGCTAGCGGTGAAGAAATTTATAATCAATCATGTGTGGCCTGTCATGGTGCGGACGGGAATGGAATAGGAGCTAATACTGGCCCAGCTGTTTGGGGCGAAAATTCATTTAATGATGGTGCGGGTATGGCTAGGCTTTCTACAGCAACAATGTTTATCCAACGAAATATGCCTGTTGGTCAAGAAGGAACGTTAACACTACAAGAAGCTGCTGACGTAGCTGCCTATATTCTTTCGAAAGATCGCCCGAAATTCCCTGGAAGAGCTAACGATTGGCCAAAGGGCGGGGCTCCAAAAGATAGTCCTTACTACGATGAGTTAAAAAGTGTCCAAGCAGGACTTTAATAGTTTATAAAATTGTAAGATTTTGATAGCTGAAGATGGAATTCGTCTTCGGCTATTTTTGCTATACTTAAAAATAGGTAAAAGCAGTAAACGTAATAAATTGTCTTTGAAATGGAGATGTATTTCATCATGTTAAAGGTCATGATTGTAGAAGATGAAGAGGCGATTATTGATGTATTGCAAGCTTATTTTGAAAAGGAAGGTTGGACCGTCTACTCCGCAACAAATGGTGCAGATGGTTTATATTTTATAAAAATCTTTAATCCTGATTTTGTTATCTTAGACTTAATGCTGCCAGATATTTCGGGGGAAGAAATATGTAGAGAGATTCGTAAGGATTCCGATGTTCCAATCATTATGTTAACGGCAAAGGCAGCGGAAGAAAATAGAATTGCAGGAATTGAATTGGGAGCGGATGATTATATTGTAAAGCCTTTCAGTTCAAGGGAATTGGTTGCAAGAATGAAAGGAATTTTAAGAAGGATTGATAGAGTTTCAACTAGCAATGAATTAACATTTAATAATCATGACCTAATTATAAAGAAAAAAGAACATGAAATGATTGTTAATGGTAAAGTAATTAGTTTAACACAATTAGAATTTAAATTGATAATGGAAATGGCTAAAGCGCCTGGTATTGTTTTTAGTCGTAAAAAACTATTAATGATCATTCAAGATGATGGTTATTATGAAGGTTATGAGAGGTGTATTGATGTACACATAAAAAATATACGCAAAAAAATTGAAGAAGATACAAGGAAGCCTAAATATATACAAACGGTCTTTGGAATCGGTTATAAATTCGGAGGACAACCAGATGCTGAAATCATTGCATTCTAAGCTATTATTTTATTTTGTTATTTTATCTCTGTTAAGCATTTTTCTGATGAGCATTGCTTTTAGATTGTCCTTTGATGAGTGCTTCACCATTTATTTGGATAATAAGCGTGAGGATGAAATTGAAAACTTTACGAATACGCTTAGTAATTTATATAGTAAGAAAGGCAAATTCGATGGGAAAATACTCGCTGATGCAAAAGAGTTACAAACATTATTGTCGTATCAAGGGATGACGGAAGGGTTATTTTACGAGGTTTACAGTTTTAATGGTGTGAAAATGCTAGACTCTACCAATTTGATGGATCATGTGATGGGAATGACAATTAATGATGATGAAAAGAAAAATATTTTAAAGGAGTTAGGATTTATTTCAGAGACTAGGCCTTTTATTATTGATGGGACAGAGCTTGGCGCTATTACTTTACATTATAAGCTTGGATATAAAAAAGGAGAATTTCAATTTAAGGAGCGCTTAAACAAATATATTTTTGCTGCAGAAATAACAATGATTTTAATTGCCCTTCTTGTAAGTTTCTTTTTTTCAAAAAAGCTTACCTATGGTTTAAGACAAGTATCTGAAATCGCAAAAAAACTTCGAAATAACTTGAATGTGCGTATACCTTTTAAAGGCCTATCAGAGGAAATGGTGGAGGTTGCTGTCTCCATAAATGAACTTGCTGAATCATTAAGTCATCAGGAACATCTTAGAAAACAATTTTCAACCGACATGGCCCATGAATTTCGCACGCCGATTTCTACATTAAGAAGTCAAATTGAAGCTTTCCAAGATGGTATATGGGAACCAACACCAGAAAGGTTGGATAAATGTCATTCGGAGTTAATGCGTTTAGTAAGATTGGTTGATGAGCAGGAACAATTAATGGCTGTTGAAAATCCAAAATTACAACTAAATATTAAGCCCCTTTCTTTAAGTAAGGAAATAACGGATATAAAGGACGCTTATTTACCTATTTTTCAAAAAAAGAATATTTCCCTGCTAATGAAGGAAATGCCGATTGCCGATTTGTTTCTTGCAGATCGGGATCGCTTCAAGCAAATTATTTCAAATGTATTGAATAATTGTTACAAATATACTAGTGATAATGGCCAAGTCATTATAAGTGCAGCTGAGAAGGATGGCGCTATTCAAATTAAAATCTCAGATAACGGTGTCGGCATTTCTAAGGAAGACCTTCCTTTTATATTTGAGCGTTTTTATCGAGGGGATAAATCACGAGATCGAAAAACTGGCGGGATTGGCATAGGCTTGTCGATTGTAAAGGCATTAACTTTAGCACAAGGTGCATCAATTGCTGTTGAAAGTGAAGTCAATAAAGGAACAACGGTTATTTTATGTTTTCAGAAGTATACGGAGGATTAATAAAAAAGCGCATGTATTCACATGCGCAAACATAGGGAGAAAATATTTTATTAATCAGATACTGATTACAAAAATAATATACCCAAAGTATACAATAAATAAACGCTAAATGAAATAGATTTGTAACATTTGTGATAAATATTTCATCGCCAGTCAAAAATTGTGTATTTTTTTATATGTATGAATTAGTGTAGGTTTTTGAGTTCAGTTTCCTTGATCATCTGAACTCGGCCAACACCTTCTTGAGCCATTTTGCTTTTGAATTTTTCAAGCATGTACATTCCCACCATACCGAAAAGTTCTTGCTCGTTCATTTCTTCAATTAATTGTAAAAGATCTTGACGCTTTAAAGCCTCCAATATCGAAAAAACAATAATATCCGCGTCTTCTTCATCGCCAGTTAATATATGGCTATACATATTATAAAGCTCATCGATTAGCTTCATATTATTTCACCCCTATTTACTCCATATTTTATTCAATATATTATTATTCAAGATTTTTTAGGCTTATATACAGGCAAAAATATCATAACTTAATAAAATGAAAGGACAAGGAGGTGTGTAAGTGATTGGACAACTTAGGTACATTCATTAAATTTTTTATTGCTATTGGTGCTTCACTAGTAACTTATCTATTTGGAGGACTTGATACATTATTATTGATTTTTACTGTAATGGTTGTTATTGATTATGTTACCGGTCTTTTAGCCTCAGGTGTAGAGAGGAAATTATCGAGCCAAATAGGATTCAAGGGTATTGCCAAAAAGATTATAATCTTTGCACTTATTGCTGTCGCGTATTTTATCGATCAGTTAGTTGGGAATAGTCACCTTATTAGAGATGCGACAATCTTTTTTTATTTGGCAAATGAAATTCTTTCCACTATTGAAAATGCAGGGCGGATGGGGGTACCCATTCCTGCGTTTTTACGAAATGCTGTTACCCTTCTTCGAAATAAATCAAAATAATTCCCTTATGAATATTTAACCGTTATATTTGGAAAAAGTAAAATTAAAAGCATTATTATTTTTTGCTCACTCAGTAGGGGGGATTATTGATGGAAAAAAACGCGTACTATATTTCTGTGGGATCAAGAGGGATATCGCAGATTGAAACAGCAACCCCTTTTGAACTTGAAATTGAGGCAACAGAGGATGAAATAAAAGCGTTGCGTGAGATTTTTAATGAGATGTATTCTGATGATTGGGTAGGATTTTTCAGGGCTCATGTACCGGTTGTACAATACCATCACGATCAGCCAAACGATTTGATTGATCAAAACCTCATCAATGTGTACAAGATGCTCCATAAGCTTGGAACACCGGAAACGAAGCAGCATATAGAATCTATGGGAGTTTTGAATAATCGTGAGAATAAGGGATACGATTGGGATGAAGGCCACCCTACTATGTAGGAGTGGCTTTTTCGAACTTATGATTGTCCACGGTATGATTATTGATATAATTAGTGTAAAACTAGTGAAAAAAAGAACTAAAAATAAATGGAGTTTTTCAGATGCTGAAATTTAAAGATTACTACGAAAATGAAGTCCGGCTTTCGTTTGCATATTTACCTTTTTCCAAAACACCTAAGCACGTCTGGGTGATCTGTAAATATGAGGATAAATGGTTATTAACGGTACATAAAGAAAGGGGCATCGAATTTCCTGGAGGCAAAGTTGAAATCGGCGAAAGTCCAGAGGAAGCGGCCCATCGAGAAGTATTGGAAGAAACAGGAGGCACAATAAAGAATTTATCTTACATTGGGCAATATGCAGTATTCGCAAGCTCAGAAACAATAATAAAAAATATTTATTTTGCACAAATTGAACGATTACATAGCAAGGATACGTTCTTTGAAACAGATGGTCCGATTGTATTAGAGGAGTTGCCCAATAATATTTTCTGTGATGAAAAGTTTAGTTTTATTATGAAGGATCAAGTATTGCAAGAAAGTTTAAAGCAAATTGAAAAAATAGAGGGGTGGGTCTGACCCCATTTATACTTTATTTTTCACAAGCTTGTTTTCAATCCATTCCACCAATTTGTACATAATCGTCGCAAATACGGCGATTAGTAGTAAACTCATCAGCACTAATGTAAAGTTAAAGACTTGAAAGCCGTAGATGATTAAATAGCCGAGGCCTTTGGCGGATACGAGAAATTCGCCGACGATAATGCCAACCCATGACAAACCGACATTGACTTTTAATGTTGAAATAATCGTTGGAAACGATGCGGGTAGGATGGTGTGTTGAAAAATTTGTACTCTAGTTGCCCCAAATGTTTGCATGACTTTCAAATAATTCTCATCAACTTCTTTAAATGAAGTATAGACGACGATGGTTGTAATAATCACTGATATAATTGTCCCCATCGCAATAATCGATGTATATCCGGGCCCTAAGGCTACAATTAAAATCGGCCCTAAAGCAACCTTCGGCATCGCATTTAATATAACAAGGTATGGGTCAAGGATATTCGATAGCCTTGGGGACCACCATAGAATTGCAGCCAAAATAGTCCCTAACAGTGTTCCTAAAATAAATCCTAAAATCGTCTCAAACAATGTAACTTGTAAATTAATAAGCAAGGAGCCATCACTAATTTTTACTAAAAATAAATTCCATATCTTTGTTGGTGAGCTGAAAATGAGCGGGTCAATCCAGTGGTTTCTACTCGCGAATTCCCATGTTCCGAAAAAAACAATGAAGATAAGGAGCTGCCAAACTTGAATCCATCGCTTTTCTCGTTTCAGATTCCGCAAATAATTTTCATGGAGGAATATTTTATCAAACTGTTTTGGACTCAAGGCCGTTCAACTCCTCCCATATCTGTTGAAAAAGCTCGGGGAATTTTCGATGCTGTCTAGCAGTAAAAGGCGTTATGTTTTTAAGCTCCTCAGGCACTATAAACGATTGGGCGATTTCACCGGGGTTTGCTTTTAATAAAAAAATGCGGTCGCTCATGGCGATGGCTTCGCCAATATCATGGGTAACTAAAAGTGCTGTTTTATGATATTCTTTTAAGATTTGAAATACTAAATCTTCAAGCTGTAGCTTTGTTTGATAATCAAGGGCTGAAAAAGGTTCATCTAAAAGGAGAATTTTCGGATTCGTTGATAATGTTCGTACTAAAGCAACACGTTGACGCATCCCGCCGGACAGTTCTCTTGGATATTTCTGTTCGACGTTTTTTAGATTCATTTCTTTAAGTAGGTTAAGAGCTTTTTGATGATTTTCGGCAGTATCTTTTTTCATTATTTTTAAACCTAGTAAAATATTTTCTTCGATTGTTTTCCACGGAAATAGATAATCTTGCTGAAGCATATAGCCAATCATTGTCTTACGTTCATTTATATTCATACCATCGATTTTAATAGTTCCCGCGGTTGGTTTAAGTAATCCTGCGATAACTGAAAGCAATGTTGTTTTACCACAGCCGCTAGGTCCAAGGAAGGAGATAAACTCCCCTTCCTCAATTGATAGAGAAATATTTTCTAATGCAGTAGTTGCTGTTTTCGGTGAAAAATAAGTGTGGTGGATGTTCTTTATTTCCAAAAAAGCCATTGGGGATTGGCCTCCCTCCTATTCTTTCATAATTTTTTTCGCAATTTCTGTATTTACAAGTGTTTCATAATCGATACGCTTCGGAAGATCCCCTGCTTCATCCATAATATCCTGCAAGTTATTCCATTCTTCCTCATCTAAAATTGGATCAGTTGCGAACGAGCCTTGGCTCTTATAACGATCAACAACTGTTTCAATAATATCGAGGTCAGTATCTTGGAAATGTGGAGCGATGACTTCAGCGATTTCTTTTGCACTATGCTCTTGTACCCAAATTTGGGCCAGATACACGGCTCTTGTAAATTTTTCAATAATTTCAGGATTTTCTTTCATATAGCTGTTTCTCGCCATAAATGTTGTATAAGGGACATGACCCGATTCCGTTCCAAAAGAGGCTATAATATAGCCTTTTCCTTCTTTTTCAAAAATGCTAGCTGTTGGTTCGAATAATTGCACATAATCGCCCGTGCCTGAGGCAAAAGCGTTAGGGATGTTCGCGAAGTCGATATTTTGAATTAAATTGGTATCATGATGTGGGTCAATGCCATGTTTTTTTAGAGCAAATTCACCAACCATTTGAGGCATTCCGCCTTTGCGCTGACCAAGGAATGTGCTACCTTTTAATTGCTCCCATGTAAAATTGGCTACTTTTTCTCGGGCAACGAGAAATGTTCCATCAGTTTGTGTAAGCTGTGCAAAATTAATAACCGGGTCCGTTGCACCCTGTGCCTGAACGTAAATAGATGTTTCAGAGCCTACAAGGGCGATATCAGCGCCACCAGTTAAAAGTGCTGTCATCGTTTTATCCCCGCCCCAAGCAGTTGTTAACTCAACATCTAAGCCTTCATCTGAGAAAAAGCCTTTTTCAAGAGCAACATACTGTGGGGTGTAAAAAATGGAATGAGTTACCTCAGAAATCTTTACCTTTTGTGTTTTCTCTTGTGAACATGCACTTAATGCAAAAAGGACAATTAAAGAAAGGGTTAAAATTATAAATGGATGAAACTGAAATCTCATCGGATCGTAACCTCCTTGAAACTTGAATTGAATCTAAAATAGACTATGATGGAATGATAAAATATGTGTATGCCTATGTGAAAATTTAAATGTAGTCAGGCACCCTTTAGTAATAACTAGAAGGGAGTTGAGCGTAATGGATATTGCAAACATCATCGATATGCAAAGATATCCATCACCACACCCAAGGATTGATGTCTTTCTTGTTACATATTTAAGTGACGGATATAGAGTAAAGGGATTTTTAGCTGTTCCTAAGTGGAAAGCGAACAGTCAGGATGGGAAATTTCCAGGATTTTTATATTTGCGTGGGGGCATTAAAGGTGTAGGGATGGTGCGGATTGGCAGGATTATTCAATTTGCTTCGGAAGGATTTATTGTGATGGCTCCGTTCTATAGGGGCAATTGTGGTGGAGAAGGTTATGAGGATTTTGCTGGTGAAGATCGACAAGATGCACTGCAAGCTTTCGAAATAGTAAGAGAGCACCCATTAGTTAATGAAGGAAATATCCATGTATTTGGCTTTTCCCGAGGAGGTGCGATGGCTTTACTTACTGGAATAGAACAACCTGCTGTGAAATCAATCGTAACATGGGGCGGCGTTTCCGATATGGCTTTAACGTATGAAGAAAGAGTTGATTTACGAAGAATGATGAAGCGGGTTATCGGCGGTACTCCTAGAAAAGTACGTGAACAATATAAACGGCGAACACCTTTAGAGCAAATTGAAAAAATCAATGCCCCTGTGTTAATTATTCATGGTGCGCAGGACAAAAATGTGTCAGTAAACCATGCTTATTTATTAGCGGAAAAATTAAAGGAACATAATAAGCAATATACGAGTTGGATTTTCGAAGAGTATACACATTATTTTCCACCCCAAGTTAATCGAAAAGTGGTCCATGATGTAACTCATTGGATGAAAAACAGTTATTTAATCTAAAATGGTTCGGGAAGTGCCCAGTATTGTTAGAAAAGCTTATTTTATTGTCCGAAGTGCGCCTTTTATTGTCCAAAGCGAATAACTTATTGTCCTAGAAAATTTTTTATTGTCCAGAATAGATGCTTTATTGTCCGATTGCTATATACTGGGAAAATACTCCGAAAGAGTGAGGCAAGGTACCGCATATAGCGGGTTAGGCAATTACAAAAAAACATGGTCTCCCTGTTGTGAAGGGAGGCCATGCTTATAATTTATTTCACTAACGGACCTGCGTTTTTAATTTCATCTGAAACTTCAAATTTTTTGAAGTTTTCATTGAATGCTTGTGCTAGTTCTGTTGCTTTCTTTTCATAAGCAGCACCATCAGCCCATGTTTTCTTAGGTTGTAACACTTCATCAGGAACGCCAGGGCAATGTAATGGAATTTGTAATCCGAAAATTGGATCGATAACTGTTTCAACGTTATCTAAATCTCCTTCAAGGGCAGCACGCACCATTGCTCTTGTATATGAAAGATTCATACGTTTGCCAACGCCGTATTCGCCGCCAGTCCAACCAGTGTTTACTAAGAACACGCGAGCATTATATTGGTCAATTTTTTCACCGAGCATTTCAGCATATACTTTTGCTGCTCTTGGTAAGAAAGGTGACCCAAAGCATGTAGAGAAAGCAGGTTGTGGTTCTGTAATACCACGTTCAGTACCAGCAACTTTACTTGTATAACCACTAATAAAGTGATACATTGCTTGCTCTTTTGTTAAACGGCTAACTGGAGGTAAAACACCAGAAGCATCAGCTGTTAAGAAAATAATTGTATTTGGATGTCCGCCAATACTAGGTACAACAATATTTTCAACAGCATCCATTGGATATGCAGCACGAGTATTTTCAGTTAAAGAAGAATCATCGTAATCTGCCACTCTATTGTCATTGTCAAGAACAACGTTTTCTAAAACTGTACCAAAGCGGATTGCATCCCAAATTTGTGGTTCCTTTTCTTGAGAAAGGTTGATACATTTTGCATAGCAGCCGCCTTCAATGTTAAACACACCATTATTAGACCAACCATGCTCGTCATCACCGATTAAGCGACGATTTGAGTCAGCAGATAATGTTGTTTTACCAGTACCTGATAAACCGAAGAACAACGCAACATCGCCTTCTTGGCCAATATTTGCAGAGCAGTGCATTGGCAATACATTCTTCTCAGGCAATAAATAGTTCATGATAGAGAAGATTGATTTTTTCATTTCACCCGCATATTCAGTACCACCGATTAATACTGTTTTTTGCTCAAAGGAAATGATAATAAATGTTTCTGATTTTGTGCCGTCAACAGCAGGGTCTGCTTTGAAGTTTGGTGCACAAATAACAGTAAATTCTGGAGCATGTGATTTTAACTCGTCTTCAGTTGGACGAATAAAAAGTTGATGCACAAATAAGTTATGCCATGCATACTCATTAATAACTTGAATTGGTAAACGGTATTTTGTGTCTGCACCCGCAAACCCTTGGAAACGGAAGATTTCATCTTTGGAACTTAAATAATTTAATACTTTTTGATAAAGTGAATTAAATACTTCTGATGAGATTGGCTGGTTAACAGAACCCCATTCGATTTTATCTTTAGTAGAAGCTTCTTCTACAATATATTTGTCTTTAGGGGAACGACCAGTATATTTTCCAGTTGTAGCGCGGATAGCACCAGTTGAAGATAGAACGGCTTCTCCTCTTGATAATGTTTTTTCCACTAGTTGTGGTACAGATAGATTATGATGGATGTTAGATCCATTAATCACATCCTTTAATTCAATCGTATTACCAACAGAGTTCATGAACAAAACCTTCCTTTTCGTTAATATATTCATTTTTGTAATCTTTAATATAATATGTTAATTAGTATAACATATTTAGATTAATAGTCTATACTATATAAAATTTCTTTCTGTAGATTTTTAAAATTTAATTGACAAATTTCGAGTCTTTACGATATCATATGTCGCAACGGATACTCTCTTATCCCGAGTTGGTGGAGGGAACAGGCCCAAAGAAACCCGGCAACCGACACTATTATTATAAATCCAAAATAATCCTAAATGCACAGATTATTTTGACAAAATTAGTAATAGTGATAAGGTGCTTAACCTGTTGCGAGACATGTTTGTCTTGAACGATAAGAGTGAAAGGCTAAAATATAAAACCTTTCCTCATTTTTTGATGGAAAGGTTTTTTTAATTCAAAATGGACACCTTAAAAAGAAGAGAATCATTTAAGCCAACGTATAATAGGGAAATGAGTACCGTGAAAATATCTATATTTAAGGAGGTACATATTTTATGACAGTAGGGAATCGCCGTTTGTTCACTTCGGAATCAGTGACGGAAGGTCATCCAGATAAAATATGTGATCAAGTTTCAGACGCCATTTTAGATGCGATTCTAAAAAATGACCCTAATGCGCGCGTTGCTGCTGAAACAGCTGCAACAACAGGATTAGTATTGGTGGCGGGGGAGATAACGACATCAACGTATGTTGATATTCCAAAAATTGTTCGGGAAACGATTGCTGGAATTGGCTATAGTCGTGCAAAATACGGATTTGATGCTGAGACTTGTGCTGTTTTAACATCAATTGATGAGCAATCACCTGATATTGCAATGGGTGTAGATCAAGCTTTAGAAGCGCGTGAAGGACAAATGTCTGATGAAGAGATTGAAGCGATTGGCGCAGGGGACCAAGGATTGATGTTCGGCTTTGCCTGTAATGAAACACCTGAATTAATGCCGCTTCCAATTTCATTGGCACATAAGCTTTCGCGCCGTTTATCAGAAGTTCGTAAAAACGAGACATTACCGTATTTGCGTCCAGACGGGAAGACACAAGTAACGGTTGAGTATGATGAAAATGATAAGCCGGTTCGCATTGATGCGATTGTTGTTTCAACTCAGCATAATCCTGAAATTTCACTTGAGCAAATTCATCGTGATGTAAAAGAATTTGTCATCAATCCAATTGTTCCTAAAGAGCTAATCGATGGGGAAACAAAGTATTTCATTAACCCTACAGGCCGTTTCGTCATTGGCGGCCCCCAAGGTGATGCTGGCTTAACGGGGCGGAAAATCATTGTTGATACATATGGCGGCTATGCCCGCCATGGCGGCGGTGCCTTCTCAGGAAAAGACCCAACAAAGGTTGACCGTTCTGCCGCTTATGCTGCTAGATATGTTGCAAAAAATATTGTCGCAGCAGGCTTAGCAGAAAAATGTGAGGTCCAGCTTGCTTATGCCATTGGTGTGGCCCAGCCTGTTTCAATTGCTATTGATACTTTTGGAACAGGAAAAGTATCAGAAGAAAAATTAGTTGAAGTCGTTCGCAACAACTTTGATCTTCGTCCTGCAGGAATTATAAAAATGTTAGACTTGCGTCGCCCGATTTATAAGGAAACAGCGGCATACGGGCATTTTGGTCGGACAGACCTTGATGTTCCGTGGGAAAAAACGGATAAAGCAGAAATCCTCAAGCAAGAAGCGTTGGCATAATGATTAAAAAAAGGATAGATGTGCTAAAACTAAGCCATCTACCCTTTTTTTGTTAACAAATAATGGTTTATGAGATATTTCATGATAAATAGAGTTAAATTGGTATAAAAACTATTTATAGGTTATACTATGATAAAGGATATAAAATTTCAAAGTTAGGTGTCACTTATTATAAAGAAGTAACATTTATGGTTATTTTTTCATAATAAGTTTTTTTATTGTATTACAATTTTCATCTGATCATAATTTGTGAAAGGTGTGGAAAAGGATGGCATTTGGAAGAAGAAATATAGAAGAGGTTGTAACGGAGGAGACAAAAGTTTGGGTATGCACCTCTGATGAATGCAACTGTTGGGTTCGTGATAACTTCAAAAGCAGTGACGAGCCAGTTTGTCCACTTTGTAATAGTGAAATGACTCCAAGTACAAAAATGTTGCAAGTTGTCGAAAATCATAGCCGACATAATTTTAAATAAGATTTGACTTTATTGCAAATATGTTATAGTATTAGAGTGCGCTATTAAGTTAGTTTAAACATTTTGCATGTATATACGTTAGCCGTAACTGCAAATGAAACGTGGATGAATACTTACTCCATAATTTGCGGCTGCGGCTTTTTATATTTTACTCCAAAAATGTAACAATGCTTATGGTGAAAATAAAACTAGTATAGGAGGAATAAAAATGAAAACTGGTACAGTAAAATGGTTTAATGCAGAAAAGGGTTTTGGGTTTATTGAAGTTCAAGGTGGAGAAGATGTATTTGTACATTTTTCAGCTATTCAAAGCGAAGGCTTTAAGTCTTTAGAAGAAGGCCAAAAAGTATCTTTTGAAATTGTTGACGGAAATCGTGGACCACAAGCTGCTAATGTTCAAAAAGCTTAATTATTAGCATTCAATGGGCTACCTTGAAAGTGTTTAGTATCCATTGTGGGTGCTGTTTTCAGCATCTGCATATGTGGTTCTGAGCATTTTGAGGTAGCTTTATTTTTTTTCTTCTAAATTCCTCTAGGTAAATTCCATCTTAATTATTTCCGTATTATTTAATTTTTCGTATTATGAATGTTAATAGTTAAATTGATTTTAAAAAGTTGGTTTTTAAATGCTAATTCATATGGCGCGGCCGAGGAGCCGTAATGATGAAAGAGAGGTAGGGCTTTCGTTGTTTTAGTTACAAATGAGAAATGTTTAGAAAAAAATAAAAATGGGGTTGTTTCATAAGGGGTCAGACCCCTTATGAAACAGACTATTTATCCATAATTATTTATTCTTATTTTGCAATGATTTATAAAACTGCCCCTTCTCAACATATTCACGTCTAATTCGGGCCATGTCTTGTAAATCTTCTTCGTTTAGCTCTCTGACAACTTTGGCAGGGCGACCGAAAGCTAATGTATTTGGAGGGATTTTTTTTCCTTGCGGCACTAAACTGCCAGCTCCAATGAAGGCACCCTCGCCGATTTCAGCTCCATCTAAAATTGTTGTTCCCATTCCGATTAAAGCATTTTTTCTAATCACGCAGCTATGTAAAATGACCAAATGCCCGACTGTGACATCATCTTCGATAATAAGTGGATTATTAGGGCTTTGATGGAGAACAGAGTTGTCTTGAATGCTTACGCGCTCACCAATAATCGTTGGTGCAACATCACCGCGAATCGATGTGTTGAACCAAATATTGGATAACTCGCCGATTGTAACATCACCTGTAATCGTCACGTAGTCTGCAATGAATGCGCTTTCTGCAATTTTTGGATATTTTCCATTGAATTCATAAATCATAACTATATCATTCCTTTTTATATAATGTAAAAAAAATAATCTGTCCTATCCTTGTATTGAAGACGCTTCTAACCATAAAATAATTGTATCATGGAAAATTAGTAAAATTAAGAATAAAGGGAGTTTTTTTCAATGTGGAAGTTGGAAGTTGAAAATCCTCGTGCAGTTTTTGTCGTTGTTCACGGGGCATTTGAGCATCATGGCCGCTACAAATGGCTTACGGAAATGTGGAAAGAAAACCGCATGAATGTTGTCTTAGGAGATTTGCCAGGGCAAGGCACATCAGGTAGACGGAGAGGACATATTGATTCGTTTAATGAATATATTGATACGATTTCAGAGTGGGTGAACGAAGCGCAAAGCTATCACTTGCCTATCTTTTTATTTGGACATAGTATGGGCGGATTGGCGGTGATTCGGACATTGCAGGAGAGACAGTTACCCGTAAAGGCTGCTGTTCTATCATCTCCGTGTTTAGGGCTTACAGATCCGCCACCTATAGGGCTGGAACTGGCCTCAAAAGCTTTAAATGTCGTTGCTCCATCTATACGACTTGCTTCCCATATGGGGTCAAACATTGCGACGCGAAATAAGGAGATGAAGGAGCTGGATGAAAATGATTCGCTTTACGTTACAAAGGTATCTGTCCGCTGGTACAGGGAGCTTACAAAAGCGATGCAGCTTGCCGTCCGAAATATTGATAAAGTACCTAATATACCTGTTTTGCTTATGCAGGCGGGTGTAGATAAAATTGTTGATAAAACTGTTGTAAAAAGTTGGTTTGATAAATTAAATGTCAATGAAAAGCTTTATAAAGAATGGCCTGAGCTCTATCATGAAATTTTTAATGAACCAGAAAGAGATGAAGTATTTAAGTATGCAAAAGGATTTGTAGAAATGCAATTGCAAAAATCGTTATAGCCATATATTTAGCATGGACTGACTTTTGTTTGGAGTGAAACGGGTTTGACAGAACGAGGAACTTTACTATTTTTAATGAAAAAAATATATAAAAATGTATTGCCAAAGGTTCATTTTTATTTAAATGAATGGAAAAGAAAAGCGAGTCAAATACCTGATGATGAGCTTAGAAAGCAGGCTCTTGCTAGTATTCATACGAAAACCTTTCATTGTGAAGGTGGGGGGATTTATGCGATTTTAGCAGGACAATCGTTGGATGACTGCATCGAATTTATTGTAGCCTACCAAACGATTAGCGATTATTTAGATAATTTATGTGACCGTAGCACTTCACTAGATCCTGTTGATTTCAGAAGTCTTCATGAGTCAATGCTCCATGCTTTAACACCTGGTGTATGTATAAAAAACTATTATCAGCATCGGATAGAACAGGATGACGGCGGGTATTTGCGGTCGTTAGTTGAGACATGTCAACAAATTTTGATGAGGGTGCAGCACTATGATAAGATTGCCCCTTTTTTGCATGAACTGGCTACTTATTACTGTGACCTGCAAGTGTATAAACATATAAAAAAAGAAGAAAGAGTACCAAAACTAAAGGCTTGGTTTGAACAATATAAAAATAAAATTCCAGATATGGCATGGTATGAATTTTCTGCTTGTGCTGGCTCAACGCTAGGGATTTTTTGCTTAGTAGCTTATGCATTTAATGATGATTTTACAGATAGGCAAGTATATGAAATAAGGCATGCTTTATTTCCTTATGTTCAAGGTCTTCATATTTTATTAGATTATTTTATCGACCAGGAAGAGGACCGAAATGGCGGGGACTTGAACTTTTGTTTTTATTTTCCAAGCGAGGAAGTATTAAAAGCACGTATACTCCATTTTTTACAACAAGCTAACTTACATATTGCTCGTTTGCCCGATGAAAAATTTCATCGTTTAATTAATCATGGGCTTATTGGTTTATATCTGTCTGATGCAAAAGTGAGAAATCAAAGAGAGGTACGACGTGCAAGGTGGGGGATTTTGAAAAGCAGCGGCATTGTTTCTACCTTTTTTTACTTAAATGGACGCTGGTATCGAAAGTTTTTTGGGCGATGATGGACTAGTCGGACAGGGGGACAACGTAATGTACCTGTCCGACTAGTCCCGTCCCGTTATTTAACTTTTTCGATAGCAATGACGAATGGTGCATGATTGATTTGATTTAAAAAACGATATTGAAGAACATGGGCCCACTTTTGATCAATTGTTTCGACAAATTCCAAAAGCTGATCGCGTTCTAATTGCCCTTCAGGATGTCCGTGATAGATGACAAGGATAATAAGGCCTTCGATTGCCATAATTTTTAGCAATTGCTTTACAGCATTAATCGTTGAATCTGCTGTTGTGACAATTGTTTTGTCACCGCCAGGTAAATAACCTAAATTGAAAATAGCTGCTTTTAGTTTCTCGCGATGTTCACTTGGAACGCTGTTTTCTAGTTCATCATGGCTTCTTAGAAAAAGTTCGACTCTTTCTTCGAGGCCGCTTTCTTTAAGTCGTGCTTGTGTAGTTGCCATGGCTTGCGCTTGAATATCAAACCCATACACTTTTCCGTTAGGGCCGACTAGTTTAGCAAGAAGTTCGGTATCATGGCCATTTCCTACAGTAGCATCGATGGCAACATCGCCCGCTTTTACTGCTGATTCAAGTAATGAGTGGGCAAATGGCAAAACTCTTTTTAAAATCATGATGAACAACCTTCTTTAACAGCGTATTTGCCCTGCCAGCTATCACGGCGTTGTAGTTCCGCGTCAATTGCATTTAAAACTTCCCATTTTCTTAGGCTCCACATTGGCCCAATCATTAAATCTGGCGGCCCGTCGCCTGTAATACGGTGAATGACAAGTTCAGCTGGTAAAATTTCTAATTGATCACATACTAACTTTACATATTGTTCAAAAGATAAAAATTGTAAGAGTCCTTTTTCATATTGCTTGACCATTGGTGTCCCTTTCAGCAAATGAAGGAGATGGATTTTTATGCCTTGGATATCAAGCTTGGCCACTTCTTTTGCGGTTTCCAGCATCATTTCCGGGGTTTCTTGCGGCAAACCGTTAATAATATGAGCGCATACTTTAATCCCATGCTTGCGCAATTTCGCTACCCCTTCTTTATAACAGTCATAATCATGTGCGCGGTTAATAAGGTTTGCTGTTGTTTCGTGTACAGTTTGCAGACCAAGTTCAACCCACAAATAAGTCCGTTCATTTAATTCCGCTAAATACTCAACAACATCATCTGGCAGACAGTCCGGTCTTGTTGCAATTGATAAGCCAATGACATCAGGCTGTTGTAAAATCATTTCGTATTTTTCACGAAGCTCATCTACAGGAGCATACGTATTTGAAAATGCTTGGAAGTAGCCAAGGTATTTTCCATCCTTCCATTTTTCATGCATCTTCATTTTTATATTGATAAATTGCTTTACTAAATCATCTGCCCTGTTGCCGGCAAAATCACCAGAGCCAGCTGCGCTGCAAAACGTACAGCCACCAAAAGCAACTTTTCCATCACGGTTTGGGCAATCAAAGCCGCCATCTAGTGAAATCTTAAATACTTTATGTCCAAACGTCTTCCGTAAATGATAATTCCATGTGTGGTAACGTTTCTTGTCTGAGGCATAAGGGAACTGTTTCGTCATTTATATTCCCTCCTTCTTTTTTAAATACAACTGTCATTTTAGCATGCTTCTTGTCCCGTTATCAATCGAATAACAATAAAGCAAAATGTACAAAATAAAAATGTTCTACTCCATATACAGTAAAGGGGGAAAAACAATGGCAACACGTGCATCCGTTGATCAATTTGTCAACAGAGCCGAAGAGGCTTGTAAATATGCTTTGGAACAATTAGAAATTGCCAATCAGCAGGAGCATTATAACACGACAGAGTATACAAATGCGCAAAGAATGTTAAACGAGGCCTACAATGATTTACAAAAATTAATGTTAAGCTCTAATAAGCAACAAAAGGAACGCTTATACAGGATGCAATTACAAATTAATCGCATCCAAAATGATTTAGTTTTAGACGAGCAAAACTTATTAATGTAAACTATATTCAAGGCGAGTACTTGACAATAAACGTACAAATTCTTAAAATACAGACTATATGATAAAACAACTATGATGAGGAATAGTAATGTTGAATAAGTCTTAAAGAGAGTTGGCGGTTGGTGCAAGTCAATAACTTATCATCATGAACTCACCTCTAAGTTGCAAATGTGAATGGAGTAATGTTTGCCGTATCAACCGCGTTAAGGGATAATAAGTGAGTGTAATCTTTATGTGATAAAAGCATGAAGATTTACTAATCGTGGGTGGTACCGCGGGAAGTTTGATTATAACCTCTCGTCCCTGGTTATTATTTAACTAGGGCGGGAGGTTTTTTTATTAAATAATGATTAAGTAATTACACCATACATAAAACGAATAAATTAGTAGCTCAGGAGGGTTTTTATGTCATTTGATCATAAGATAATCGAAAAGAAATGGCAAACATATTGGGAAGAAAATAAAACGTTTAAAACAACAGAAGAGAAGGATCAGCCTAAATTTTATGCTTTGGATATGTTTCCATATCCGTCTGGTGCTGGTCTCCATGTTGGGCATCCAGAAGGTTACACGGCAACCGATATTCTTTCAAGAATGAAGCGGATGCAAGGTTACAATGTCCTCCATCCAATGGGCTGGGATGCATTCGGTCTTCCAGCAGAGCAGTATGCGTTAGATACAGGAAATGATCCGGCTGAATTTACAGCGAAAAATATTAATACATTTAAAAGACAAATTAAATCACTTGGATTTTCCTATGATTGGGACCGTGAAATTAATACAACAGACCCTGATTATTATAAATGGACACAATGGATTTTTCTAAAGCTGTATGAGAAAGGGCTGGCCTATGTTGATGAAGTACCAGTGAACTGGTGCCCTGCTCTAGGAACCGTCTTAGCGAACGAAGAAGTAATTGATGGGAAAAGTGAGCGCGGTGGACATCCTGTCGAGAGAAAGCCAATGAGACAATGGATGTTAAAAATTACTGCTTATGCGGATCGTCTCCTTGAAGATTTAGAAGAACTTGATTGGCCTGAAAGTATTAAAGATATGCAGCGAAATTGGATTGGCCGTTCTGAAGGTGCGGAAATTATGTTTGAAATCGAAGGCATCGATAAAACTTTTGAAGTCTTTACAACAAGACCAGATACAATATTTGGAGCTACCTATGCTGTACTTGCGCCAGAGCACCCACTAGTTCCTGAAATTACAAAGCCTGAGCAAAAAGCAGCGATTGAAGCCTATCTTGAGCAAATTAAATCAAAGAGCGACCTTGAAAGAACCGATTTAGCGAAAGAAAAAACAGGTGTGTTTACAGGTGCCTATGCAATCAATCCAGTAAATCAAGAAAAAATGCCAATCTGGATTGCTGACTATGTATTAATGGGTTATGGCTCAGGTGCAATCATGGCGGTGCCTGCCCATGATGAACGCGACTATGAATTTGCTGTGAAATTTGAATTGCCGATTAAAGAAGTTGTAGCAGGTGGAGAGGTTTCAAAAGAAGCTTATACAGGTGATGGCGTTCATGTAAATTCAGCCTTCTTGAATGGTTTAAATAAAGAAGAAGGAATTAAAAAGGCAATTGAATGGTTTGAGGGCAACGGTAAAGGTAAGAAGAAGATTTCATACCGCCTGCGCGACTGGTTATTCAGCCGCCAACGCTATTGGGGTGAGCCGATTCCAGTTATCCATTGGGAAGATGGAACAACTACAACTGTACGAGAAGAAGAATTGCCTTTAATTCTTCCAAAAACAGACAATATTAAACCATCAGGTACAGGTGAATCACCGCTCGCCATTATTGAAGATTGGGTAAATGTTGTTGACCATGAAACAGGTAAAAAGGGTCGTCGTGAAACAAATACGATGCCGCAATGGGCTGGTAGTTGCTGGTATTTCTTGCGTTTTATTGATCCAACAAACAGCGAGCATCTTGCAGACCCTGAAAAATTAAAGCAATGGCTGCCAATCGATATTTATATCGGCGGTGCAGAGCATGCTGTATTGCACTTATTATACGCTCGTTTTTGGTATAAATTCCTATATGATATTGGTGTTGTTCCTACGAAAGAGCCATTCCAAAAGCTATTCAACCAAGGAATGATTCTTGGGGAAAATAACGAAAAAATGAGTAAATCAAAAGGAAATGTTGTCAATCCTGATGATATTATTGAAAGCCATGGTGCCGATACGCTTCGCCTCTATGAAATGTTTATGGGTCCATTAGATGCATCAATTGCTTGGTCTACAAATGGACTTGATGGTGCCCGTCGTTTCTTAGATCGGATTTGGCGCTTATTTGTGACAGATGACGGAACATTAAATGCGAAAATCACTGAAAATGGGGAGTCAAAGTCTTTAGAGCGCGTTTATCATCAAACAGTGAAAAAGGTTACAGATGATTATGAACACTTGCGCTTCAATGTGGCAATTTCACAAATGATGGTATTTATTAATGATGCCTATAAAGCGGAAACATTGCCGCTCGACTATATGAAAGGCTTTGTAAAATTATTATCTCCTATAGCTCCACATGTAGCGGAGGAGCTTT
The DNA here is from genome assembly GCA_012842745.1 of Bacillus sp. (in: firmicutes). Taxonomy (NCBI): domain Bacteria; kingdom Bacillati; phylum Bacillota; class Bacilli; order Caryophanales; family Bacillaceae; genus Bacillus; species Bacillus sp. (in: firmicutes). The sequence goes on from DUSF01000035.1 coordinate 49,227, forward strand.
GGGAAAAACTTGGGGCTAGTAAAGGTTCGATTAGCTTTGAAGCTTGGCCAAGCTATGATGAATCGAAGCTTGTGGAGGATGAAGTTGAGATTGTTGTCCAGCTTAATGGCAAAGTTCGTACAAAACTATTAATTCCGAAAGATGCTACGAAGGAATTAATGGAAGAAATAGCTATGAATGATGAAAAAGTAAAAGAAGACCTCGGAGGCAAAACAGTTCGCAAAGTAATTGCTGTTCCAGGGAAATTAGTGAATATCGTAGCTAACTAGAAGAATACTTTAAATGAGGGGCTGTCCGATTAGTCGATTTATTTGGCTATCGGCTGCCTCTTTTTCTGTTTGTAAATATATTCAAATAAAGTAATTTAAATGAAAAAGTTATTGAATGGTAAGGAAGATATGAGTATAATGTAATAGGTAAATAGTACCGTAAATGACAATATAATAAAATTTCAGACAGAAGATAGGAGGTAAACATGAAATCAATACAGTTCCGGATATTAGCGGCGTTTTTACTTGTAAGCTTGGTACCACTTAGCGCTTTAACAATTTACATGTTTAATAGTATGGAAGAACAGTTGATTTTAAAAGAAAAAGAATCAATGACAGAGGTCGTTTCCGAAACGGGAAAACGGATGGACCAATGGTTAGAAAAGCAAATGGAAATGCTTAATTTATTAGCAAAAACAAAAGAAATAAAATCTGAAAATATTGATGAAATGCTACCGATTATGGCGGAGTTTAAATCGGGTTCATCAGTTTTTGAAACAGCCTTTTACGTAAAACCTGATGGTTACGTTTTTGCCCATACTACACAATCAAGTATTGGCAGTAATTATGCAGACCGTACATATATTCAAAAGGCTTTAAAAGGGGAAGCAAATTTCTCTGATGTCCTTGTTTCAAAGGCAACTGGAAATCCAATCGTTGTGATTGCAACCCCTGTTACAAAAGATGGGGAAATTGTCGGTGTATTAGCAAGTAGTATTAATTTTAATGAATTTGTTGTTGAGTTTACAGCACAAGGCGACCAAATTGGTGAAATGTATTTAATTGACAACTTAAATGTTGTAAGAATGTCTTCAAATAATAAGGAATTTATTGGAAAAAATATCGATGAAATTTCTTTTAACCCAGAAATTAAGAATGTGTTAGCAAATAAGGCTGATATGCCAAAGGTTTTTGATGTCATTAGCAAGGCGGTTGAAGAGTTTATTTTTTATGCTCCTGTCTCAAAAATGGATTTTGGAATTTACTGGAGTGTACACAAAGCTGATGTTGTCTCTATTTTCAAGCCAATTAAAATAAAAATGCTGATGCCAATGCTTGCAACATCTCTATTCGTGGTCATTATTGCTTTTATCCTTGCAAAAGGTATTACGCGACCATTAAAGATTATGGTTGATAGAATTAAAGATGTGGCCCATGGGGATGGGGATTTAACAAAACGATTGGAAGCCAATTCTTTAACAGAAATAAATCAATTATCACAAAATATAAACGCGTTTATTGAAAATATCCATGGCATCGTTGCGAGAACATTAGAAACAGTTGCGAAGATGGACCAAACAATGCGGGAAGTAAATCAAGTTGTTGAACAGTCGGAAAAACATACATATGAAATTCATAAAGTGATTGACGATGTGAACCGGGATTTTAGTATTCAAGCTGATAATACACAAAATGCCTCCAACGCTGTAGAGGAAATTGCTATCGGAATAAACCGAATTGCAGAAAATGCAGGGAGGGTTAGTGAGTATTCAGTTCAAGCAAATATAGAATCAAAAAACGGAAATGACACAATCGTGAAGGCAATGGAGCAAATGCAATTAGTTTCAGATTATGTTGCAGAGTCATCAGAAAAAATTAAATCGCTAGGTGAAAAATCGAACGATATTTCTAATATCGTCGCGGTAATTACCGATATCGCCGAACAAACGAATTTATTAGCTTTAAATGCAGCAATTGAGGCAGCACGAGCAGGTGAACATGGCAAAGGCTTTGCGGTTGTTGCTGAAGAAGTGCGGAAGCTAGCTGATCAATCAAAACAATCAGCAGATGATATTATTGCGTTGATTGCTAGTATTCAAGTTGATGCGGAAGCTTCTGTGACATCTATGGAAATTGTCTCAAAAGAAACAAATAATGGCTTAAGTCTAGTTGAAGATGCGGGTAGCGTATTTTCAACTATACTAGAACGAATGCAAAATGTTGCAAATGACATTCAGGAAGTAAGTGCCGCAGCAGAGGAAATAACAGCTGGTACAGAGGAAGCATCAGCAAGTATACAAGGAGTATCACTAACGGCAGAGCACACAAAAGAAAAATCAAACAATATGAAATTATCAATAGAAGAAGAGTCAAAAATAATGTTGCAGCTAAGTTCAGCCGTTGATTCATTAGAAGAAGTAGGTACAGAATTAAAGGCTGCTATTAATCGGTTTAAAGTTTAGATTTTTTCATACAGGTGGAACGTAAATTCCACCTGTTTACTATTTGCTTTTGACCAGTTTTCCAGCATTAAGCCCAGCAAGCCTGCCTGTTACTAATGCAGCTGTAATATTAAATCCGCCTGTATAGCCATGGATATCTAAAATTTCACCGCAAAAATAAAGACCTTTCATAATTTTGGATGACATCTCTTTAGGATGAATTTCTTTGACAGAAACGCCCCCTCCAGTTACGAACGCTTTTTCAATTGGCAAGGTTCCATTTACTTTTACTTCAAATCTTTTTAAATCTTTTATAAATCCACGCAGCTTATCATTTGCAAGATTGGCATATGTGACAGTCTCGTCGATATTATTTTTCTCCAGCAAAAATAATAAAAAACGCTCAGGAACTAGACCTTTTAAAACATTTTTAACAGCTTTTTTTGGATCGGATTTTAGTGATTTCATCACTTGCTGCAATAGCGTTTCCTCATTTTCATTTGGAAAGCAATCAATTGAAATGATAATTTCTTCCGTTTTATATTTTTGCAAAGCTTTTACAACAAATTGGCTACAGCGTAAGATGGCTGGCCCTGATAAGCCGAAGTGGGTAAAAATCATATCCATCTGATGGGTAACAATCGGTTTGCCTTTTGGATTTAAAACAGAAATGGCAACATCACGAAGTGAAAGTCCTTGTAAAACTTTATTTTTGATGAAGTTTTCAGCAGATGTTAATGGCACCTCTGTAGGATAAAGGTCTGTTACGGTATGGCCTGCCTTCTTTGCCCATGCATAGCCATCCCCTGTTGAGCCAGTATGTGGGACGGATTTTCCACCGACAGCAACAACGATGGCCTTTGCCTGAATGACCGTTCCATTTTGTAATTTGATGCCAACAACCTTGCTTTCGTCGTATAGTAATTCCTTTACAGCAGCTTTTGTTTGAATATCAACATGCAGCTTTTTTAATTGGCCAATAAGCGTATCTATGACAGATTGCGCTTTATCCGAAGCAGGAAACATCCGTCCATGATCTTCCTCTTTTAATTTCACCCCTAGATTTTCAAAAAAACGAATGATATCAAGATTATTAAATTCGGAAAAGGCGCTATATAAAAAACGGCCATTTCCTGGGATATGTTTAATAATTTCATCTACTGGAAGCCGATTTGTGACATTACAGCGCCCACCGCCGGAAATGGCAAGCTTTTGCCCTAAGTTTTCTCCTTTATCAAGCAATAGCACCTTGCATTTTTGTTCTCCAGCAGCAATCGCTGCCATCAACCCAGAAGGTCCGCCCCCAATGACAACCACATCATAATTGTTCATAATCCACCATCTTTCCTAGGTACGTACTGTATGTTAAAATACAGAAGTTGCAATAGCTTGTCAAATGATGTATATTTTTAGTTTTTTACTAGATGGAGGGCAAAAATGTCCGGTTCAAAATTTCTTAAAGGAACTTTAATTCTTACAGGAGCAACCTTTATCTCCAAGTTTTTAGGGATGATTTATGTTTTTCCATTTTACTCGATTGTTGGAAATATGGGGGGTGCGCTTTATACCTATGCTTACATACCATACACGATTTTATTAAGTATGGCGACGATGGGTGTTCCCTTGGCGGTTTCAAAATTTGTATCAAAATATAACGCATTAGGCGACTATCATACAGGTAGAAAACTGTTTAAAACAGGACTTGTGTTAATGCTAGTGAGCGGTGTGATTTCTTTTTTTGTTTTTTATAGTATCGCTCCTTGGTTAGCGCCGCATATCATTGGAAAAAATGAATATGGAATTAAGCATGAAGAGGTTGTTTATGTCATTAGAATGGTCAGTACAGCCCTTATTATTGTGCCGGCAATGAGTATTATTAGGGGCTTTTTTCAAGGCTATCAATCGATGGAACCTACTGCTGTTTCTCAAGTCATTGAGCAAATTGCCAGGATTATCTTTTTATTAATCGGTAGTTACATTGTCATGAAGGTGTTGCATGGCGATCTCCACGTTGCCGTTGGGTTATCTGTTTTTGCGGCTACAATTGGTGCCATTGCTGGTATGGGCGTCCTTCTTTGGTTTTGGTATAAAAGAAAGGATCATTTGAATGAATTGCTTGCGAAAAGTACAGTAACAAGCAATATTACGACGAAAGCGATGCTTTTAGAGTTGGTAACCTATGCTGGTCCGTTTGTATTTGTATCATTGGCAATTCCCTTATATCAATTAGTCGATGAATTTACATTCAACCGAGCTATGGAGAGTATTAATAAAGGTGGAGACTATGCTCATGGATTGTTTTCAATTTTAAATATGTATGGTCATAAATTAATTATGATTCCAGTTTCACTGGCAACAGCATTTGGATTAACGCTAGTTCCTACGATTACACAATCTTTTACAGAAAAAAATTTTAAGCAATTACATAAGCAAATCTCGCAATCATTGCAAATCATTATGTTTTTAACACTGCCTGCCGCATTTGGTTTAGCAGTGGTGGCAGGTCCAACAATCGGGGCACTTTTTAATATTGAAATTATCAGTACCGGGAGTGGCATTATTCGTTACTATGCACCGGTAGCACTGTTATTTGCTTTATTTACGGTTACAGCTGCTATTTTACAAGGAATCAATCAACAGCGCTTTGCAGTCTATGGTATGTTTGCAGGTTTACTAGTAAAATTAATTTTAAATTTCCCGTTTATTAAGCTTTTTGAAATTTACGGTGTGATTTGGGCAACCGGAATCGGCTTTTTTATTTCAATCGTATTTAATTTCTGGGCCATTAAAAAATATGCGAATTTCCGTTTTAAATTTACGATACGCCGCAGTATGTTAATTTCTATTTTTGTATGTATGATGGTTGTTGTTGTTCAGTTAGTGCTGTGGCTATTATCGTTTATGATTCATTATGAAAACGGGCGCACCCAGTCTATTCTTGTTTTGGTCCTATCAATTACGGCTGGGGCGGGAGTGTATTTGTACTTGAGCATGCAAAGTGGTTTAGCTGGAAAGGTTTTAGGTTATCGCTTCAAATTTTTACAAAAAGAAAAGCAAAAGGCGAACGGGTAGTTCGCCTCTTATTTACCACTGTTCTTGGGTAATACCGAATTGTCGTTCAACCCGCTGTAGGCGGCGGTTTAATCTGTTAAGACGTTCTGTATTGCGCTGTAGTTGATTTTCAAGTTGCTCTAAGCGCCGATTTACGTTCCCTCCACCGCTAGGAAATCCTCCACTGGGAAATCCCCCACTTGTAGGAAATCCACTGCTAGGGAATCCGCTAGGGAAGCCATATTGTCGCTCATAGTCATAATAATAGCTCATGATTTTCTCTCCTTTTCTTGATGTACATATTACCTTACTAATCTATGCGAAATAGGTTATTGTGGACTAAACGGATGCCCATTTAAGAAAATGGTGAGGGTTGTTGCAAAATTAAATGAATGGGAGGGCTTTGAAGTGAGAATTGATAAGCTGCTAGCGAATGCTGGCTTCGGAAGTAGGAAAGAGGTTAAGAAATTATTGAAGACAGGTGCGGTCCAAATAAACGATAACGTTGTAAAAGATCCTCAGACCCACCTCAATCCTGAAACAGATCATGTAACTGTTCACGGGGGAATCGTAGCATACAAAGAGTTTATTTATTTAATGATGAATAAACCTATGGGTGTTATTTCGGCAACAGAAGATCAATACGATGAAACGGTGATTGATTTACTTGAAATGGAAGATCAAATCTATGAGCCTTTTCCCGTGGGCCGCCTTGATAAAGATACGGTCGGTTTATTATTATTAACGAATGACGGTCAATTAGCACATCAGCTTTTATCGCCGAAAAAACATGTACCGAAAACATATTATGCGAAAATTGCTGGAATTGTAACTAAGGATGATATAACAGCATTTGAAAATGGCGTAACTCTTGATGACGGTTATAAAACAAAGCCAGCAGAGCTTGTTATATTGTCCACTGATGCTGCTGAAAATCGCTCGGAAATTGAATTAACAATAACAGAGGGGAAATTTCATCAAGTGAAGCGAATGTTTGAGGCTGTGAATAAAAAGGTTACTTTTTTAATGCGAATAAAAATGGGGCCGATATCACTTGATGAATCGTTAAAACCAGGCGAATACCGGGAGCTTGATGATGAGGAAGTTGAAGTGTTAAAGCTCAATAAATAAAGGGCTGTACTGAATTACTCGGTACAGCCTTTCAATCTTATGATATCTTTACTTTCTTTTCGGTTGTTGTCCAGATGCCACGACTCGGACTCATTACTAAATTATTGAAGGTTAGGACATTTAAATCTCTTTGAATTGTCCGAGATGTCGTGCCAAATTCTTCAACAAGCTCTTGTGTTGAAACAGAGCCTTTTTCATTAATAAATAAGTAGACTGACTTAATGCGGTTAAGCATTCGGGAAGTCGGATTCAAAAAACCACTCCTTAATATTTTGTTCAAACATATTTGAACAAGAAATTAAATAGAGGTGCATTGTTATTTATTATTATTGTACACTATTTTTCTTAATAATAACTACTGAAATGGTAAAATTAACACAATATTTACATTATTCATAATTACAATTAGACTTGTATACATGAAAGTAGCTTGGATTAGTCACTCCAATTCGTTCATTTTCTTAATAAAATATATGCAATACAGCTTAAACTTTATGACTAGTTAGCAAAGGCTATAAATGGTTTTAAAAATTGTTGCGAAAGGAAAGGTGACAATGAATAGGGTTGATGGTGTTCATTGGTGTGCTGAAGTTGAGAAGCGGAAGCATCAATTAATTCAGGATACACAGGATTTTCTGCGGATTAACAGTGTGTTAGATGAGGAAAGAGCAACAACGGAGGCACCGTTAGGGCAAGGAATTGCAAATGCACTAAACTTTATCCTTATGAAAGGGCAAAACGATAGTTTTAAAGTAAAAAATGTAGATGGGCTAGCAGGACATATTGAATATGGAGAAGGAACGGAATTACTCGGAATCTTATGCCATGTTGATGTAGTACCGGAAGGTGATGGCTGGACTAGTGACCCTTACAGTGCGGAAATAAGAGATGGGAAAATATATGCTCGTGGGGCGATAGATGATAAAGGGCCCACAATGGCCGCTTATTATGCACTGAAAATTGTAAAAGAGCTTGGACTACCGTTAAGGAAAAGAGTTAGAATAATAGTAGGTACGGATGAAGAAAGCCAGTGGCGTTGCGTAGACCATTATTTCAAACATGAAGAAATGCCAACGATTGGTTTTGCGCCAGATGCAGATTTTCCAATCATCAATGCGGAAAAAGGAATATTTGATTTTGTGCTAGAGCAAAACATGACAGAGCAAAATAGTGATGAATGGAATGAAGTAGCTTTAGAAACATTTCATGCGGGCAGGCGACTAAATATGGTCCCTGATTTAGCCGAAACTACTATTAGTTGTAAATATAAAGAAGTGCTTATTAAGGTAAAAGATGCTTTTAAGAATTATCTAAATGAAAATGGTCTTACCGGAACGGCAACAACGGATAATAACACTGTTCAGCTCCGCTTAGAAGGGATATCTGCTCATGGGATGGAGCCAAACAAAGGGAAAAATGCAGGCTTGTTATTGAATAAATTTTTGTCAAACGAGATGGGTCATGATTTGGATAGGCAAGGTAGTGCGTTTGTGTCCTTCGTGCAAAAATATTTTGGCGAAGATACGCGCGGCAAAGAGCTTGGTATTGCTTTTCTCGATGAAATACTAGGAGAGTTGACAATCAATAACGGAATGATTTCCTATCAAAAAAATGAAGGTGGAAAAATCGGCTTAAATCTTCGTTATCCATTCACACATGATATTGAACAAACGAAGCAAAAAATTAGTCATATTTCAGAAAGTAACCATTTTATATTTACTGAACTGAGTGATTCAAAACCACATTATGTGGACAGGGCTCATCCATTAATTAAATCGCTGCAAAAGGTTTATGAGGAGCAAACAGGAGATCAAGCGGAGTTAATCGCCATTGGCGGCGGTACTTATGCCCGTTCATTAAAGGCTGGTGTAGCGTTTGGGCCTTTATTTCCTGGGCGGTCTGATGTTGCCCATCAAAAGGATGAATATATTGAAATCGAGGACTTATTAAAAGCAACTGCTATTTATGCGCAAGCCATATATGAGTTGGCAAAATAATTAAACTTTAATATTGCACTTCAGGGGGGCTTGGGGATGTATTTTCGGATTATTTTTCAAATTGGTATTCTTTATTTGTTTTACTACATAGGTTTATGGATTCAAACCACCTTCCATTTAGTAATGCCGGGGAGCATTATTGGGATGCTCCTTTTATTCGGTTTATTGATGACGGGAAAGTTTAAAGCGGCGTGGGTTGAAAAAGGGGCAAGTTTTTTACTCGCCCATTTGTCATTATTATTTATTCCTATCACTGTCGGGGTTATTGACTTTTTTGATTTATTTAAAGGCCGTGGTTTATTTTCAATTATCGTCGTTAGCTTAAGCACTATTTTAGTTATGGTGACATCTTCGTTTGTTAGCCAATGGCTTGCAGAGAGGAAAGAGGGCCGAATACAGCTGCGATCCGAGGATGGGAGTAGACTATGAGTTTCGTTATTGCATTTATTGCTATTATTGGTACAATCCTAACATATAATTTTATGAAAAAAGTATATATAAAGTTTTATACACCTTTTATGGTGCCAATTGTTACAGCAACAGTATTTTTAGTGTGCTTTTTATTATTGTTTCACATCCCCTATGAAACTTATATGGTTGGCGGGAAATGGATTGTCCATTTATTAGGACCGGCCGTCGTTGCCTTAGCTTATCCGTTATATAAACAAATGGCTACAATTAAGCAATTCGCCATTCCGATTATTACAGGAGTTTTTGTTGGAACGTTTGTTGGCATTATTAGCGGGATTGAATTAGCATTACTTTTTGATGTTGAACCATTAACGCTATATTCCCTCGTTCCAAAATCAGTTACTTCCCCAGTAGCAATGGATATTGCTACAGTAATCGGTGGAAATCCAACATTAGCTGCGGTTTTTGTAATGGTAGCAGGTGTTATAGGTGCTGTTTTAGGGCCATATCTGTTAAAATGGATACATGTAACCCATTTTATTGGAAGAGGAATAGGATTTGGTACGTCTGCACATGGGATTGGTACATCGAAGGCTTTGGAAATGGGAGAAAAGGAAGGAGCGCTTAGCTCAATTGCGATGACCCTTAGTACCATTTTTGCTTCGTTATTAAGTCCCTTTCTCGTACATCTATTATTATAAATTTGGAGGAAAGCCTTGTGGCACAGTTAATTAAATTACAGGATTTTATATCCCGTTATGAAACTGATATTTTCCGTTATCCAAGTCAATATTTACGTTTAAAAAGAGAACGCTGGGAATTAATCAAAGCTGCATGTTCTCTTGATGAGGGTAGTGTAGAAGATAAGCCGAATTTTGAAAATACTCAAAGTGGCGGTGTAAAATTCGCTGGTTTTGAGGATTATGATGAAGACTGGCTAGAAAGTGGGAAAAAAGGCGTACTTGGAACGATAAAACACTGGTTTAAAAAATCAAAAAATGGTGTGGAAACAGACGATATAAATACAGAATTTGATAATGAAGCACCAAATATTTTATGGGATAAAAGAAAAACAAAAGAAGAAATAAAGCAAGAATTTCTTGACGAAATCTTTCGCTTTCAAATCAATTGGGCAAGTTCGACGATTCTTGACCGCTCCTTTGTTGGTGAGGAGATTTATCATGATGATGTTCTGAAATACTTTTTACAACATTTCCCAGATAACTATTTTTTATTATATAAGCCTACTTTATTCGTAAAAAAAGCGCCGATTGATTTAGAGATTATTTTAATAAGCCCTGTGGCAACCTTTTGTATATCAATTGTTGAAAGCGATGAAATGAGCGTTTTTGAAATGGACCGAGGTCGCTATTGGTTTGAGACGATTGGGGAGAAAAATATTAAAAGGATCAATCCTTTGCTTTCTTTAAATCGGGCCGAAAGTTTAGTAAAGGGGTATTATAACCATTATAATGTTGAGATGCCGGTCCATAAAATTGTCCTATCTAGAACAGGATATATAGAAGGGAATTATGAACCACCTAATACATTTTTTGTTGATAAAAGAAATTATAGTGATTGGTATGCACGATTACGAAGGCTTCCATCCCCTATTAAATACGTTCAATTAAAAGGGGCACAGGCGCTTTTAAAACATACTCAGTCAACGTATGTGCGCAGGAATGAATGGGAGAAAACTGAAGATGAGATTTATTTTAATGATGATGATCCTGATTTTTTTTAACAAGTCGTAGCGACATATTTGAGGTGAAACATGAGCTGGTTTGAAGCATATTTAGATGAAATGGATATCGTTACTATCTTGTTTTCAAAAGAAAGGCCTTCAGTTGACCATAAACAATTTGTTTTAAGTGATGGAATCAAAACGTATTCCTTGTCAATTATAAAAACGGAACAATTATTAACGGAAACAAAATATATTTGCAAGTCATCGGCCGAAGTAGAACTTGGAAAAAAATATACCGTATCAGATTTCTTTGGCAATCAAACGGATCTACTCATTGGTTCTGTTATTCGGACAGCGAGATTTGACCAGTTGTTTTTTTATGACGGAAATGATTTAGGAGTAACCTTTTCGCCAAAGAAATCAATTTTCAAGGTATGGGCCCCAACAGCCGAGGGTGTTACGCTTTTATTTTACAATAAAAAAGGCCAAGTAATCCGGGCAATGAATATGGTGCGTGGCAATAAAGGGGTTTGGTCGCTAGAATTAGATGGAAATCATGAGGGGAAGTATTATCGTTATAATGTATATGTAAATAAAACTTGGCGTGATGCTGTCGATCCATATGTAAAAGCCGTGTCCGTGAATGGGGAATATGGAATTATAATTGACAGTGATAAAGCGTTTGTCCCTAGACAATCACAGCATTTGCCGCCCTTTACATCTCCGACAGACGCCATTATCTATGAAACTCATATTCGTGATTTTTCAATCCATCCGGAAAGCGGCGTAAAAAACAAAGGAAAATATGTAGCATTTTGTGAAGAAGGAACAAAAGGCCCTAATAATTGTTTGACATGTCTAGATTATATCGTTGATCTTGGCATTACTCATCTTGAACTCTTGCCGTTTAATGATTTTGGCGGGGTTAATGAAACATCTTGGCAGGAGCAATATAATTGGGGCTATAATCCTGTTCATTATAATGCACCAGAAGGAAGCTATGCAACAGATCCGTATGATCCTTATGTTCGCATTCGGGAAGCAAAGGAAATGATTGAAGCGCTTCATCGTAAAGGTATTCGTGTTATTATGGATGTCGTTTACAATCATGTTTATAAGCTTGAATATTCTTCCTTTAGAAAAATAGTTCCAGGGTATTACTTCCGTTATAACGAATTTGGGTTTCTATCTAATGGGACAGGAGTTGGAAACGATATTGCATCAGAACGTCTTATGGTGCGAAAATTCATTATTGATTCTGTCCTATACTGGATTAAAGAATATAATATTGATGGTTTTCGTTTTGATTTGATGGGGATATTGGATATTGAGACGATGAATGCAATCCGTTGTGCAATCGATGAAATTGACCCGTCAATCATTATGATCGGCGAAGGCTGGAATTTGGATACGGCATTACCTGTAAACGAACTGGCGATTATGAAGAATGCTACCAAAATGCCGAGGATTGCTCATTTTAATGATGTGTTCCGCAATACAGTAAAGGGCAGTATTTTTGATTTATTGGATCAAGGCTTTATTTCAGGCGATACAAAGGGTGTAGAAAGCTTGAAATATCTTTTTGCAGGTAGTATACGCCTTTCGAACGATGTAAAAGGAATGTTCTCATCACCGGCACAAAGTGTGAATTATGTAGAATGTCATGACAATCATACGCTATGGGATAAGTTGGCAATCTGTAATGCTGATGAATCTGTTGAAATTAGGAGAAAACGGCATTATCTTGCCATCGCCATCGCTTTACTTTCACAAGGAATACCTTTTCTCCACAGTGGTATGGAGTTTTTTCGGACAAAATATGGTGAAGGCAATAGCTATAATCAGCCTGATAAGATTAATCAGCTTGATTGGGCAAGAAAAAGCATGTACGAGAATTATATTCCTTTAATAAAAAAAATAATTGCAATTCGAAAAGCCCACCCAGCCTTTCGGTTGGCAACGGCCAAAAAAATTCGAAAACATTATACATGGTTGAACATATCACCTAATCTAGTTGGTTTTATGCTTGATGAATTAGCTGATATTGACTCTTGGAAAAAAATCATCGTGCTATTTAATAACGGCCTTATTCAAAAAGAATTTCTGCTGAATGATGATAATGTATGGAATATAGTAACATTTAGTGGAACAGATGATGTAAATAAAAGTGGAACGAGTCAAGTGAAAAATAAAGTGATGATTGAACCACTTTCAACATTGATTCTTTATAAAACATTCTAGAAAATGTAGGTGAACAGCATTGGATATTAGTTTAGGGTTAGGAAAAGGTTGGGAGGTTTTTCCCGCAGGTGGTGCCACTGGCGAAGCCTACATCGCTCAATATGAAGGCCAAAACAAACTTTTCCTGAAAAGAAATTCCTCCCCGTTTTTGGCTGTGTTATCTGCTGAAGGGATTGTGCCAAAGTTAATTTGGACAAAAAGAATGGAAAACGGCGATGTCATTACAGCACAACATTGGTTACAGGGGAGAGAGTTAAAACCAATTGATATGGCAAGCATTGCTGTTGCTACTCTTTTAAGTAAAATACATCATTCAAAAGAACTTCTTACTATGCTGCAAAAGCTTGGAAAAAAACAAATACCGCCAATCGAATTATTAGCGGCTTTAAAACAAAAATTAGCGCAAATGAATATGTCTGAAAATATTGTAGAGTCTTCTATTCGTTTTTTAGAGGAAGAGTTACCATATATAAATCAAGACATTTTATGTGTTTGTCATTGCGATATCAATCATAATAATTGGCTGATGAGTGATCATGAGGAACTATATTTAATTGATTGGGATGGAGCGATGATTGCGGACCCAGCTTTAGATTTGGGTCCATTACTATACTTGTATATCCCTAAAGAAAACTGGAAAGATTGGCTTGTCCATTATGGTATAGATTTGACTGTAGATTTGGAAAGAAGAATGCAATGGTACATTATTTACCAAGCAATAGCAGCAATTATATGGCATAACGATCGTAACGAAATTAGTCAATGCCAACAGTGGATTAGGGATTTAGAGCAAATGATGTATCCATTTTCTCAGGAATGATGTTGGCTATGTCAAATTATAATGGCTTATATCGTCAATCCACATGGATAAGTTATTTTTATGTTCGGTAATATGTTCATCCATATTTTTTGCATTTTGCCCATGCAAACTGTAGTTATAAACATCTAGCAAAGTATTTTTCATTTGTTCGTTCACTTGTTGATTTCCTAGTAATGACTGAATAAGTCTTTCCATTTGTTGACATTCAGACGCTGTACCACTGCAGTCAAGCTGATGATTTGTTAATATATCTTGTAATATGGATAATTGGTGTTTTTCATTTAAAGGCATTGTTATTCCTCCTTTTTTCTTTTCTTATAGTAAACAAAATAATAAAATAATATTCTCAGAGGGGGGTAATTTATATGAGATTGCGAAATAAACCATGGGCATATGATAAAATAAAAGAACATCCGAATGCGCTTATTGCTTCGCCAGAACACTTTTGCGGCAAATGGAAAACTGAGATTTTTCGTAATGGAAATCCAATCCACATTGAAATAGGGATGGGAAAAGGAACATTTATTAATGGAATGGCTAGACAACACTCGGAAATAAATTTTATTGGGGTTGAAAAATATACGAGTGTAATCGTCAGTGCGTTAGAGCTTACGCTTGAAAATAATCTGCCAAATGTGAGGTTATTAAATATAGATGCAAATACATTGCCAGCAATCTTTGAAAAAGGAGAGCTTTCACGAATTTATTTAAATTTTTCAGACCCGTGGCCGAAAAACAGACACGAAAAAAGACGATTAACCCATGAATCATTTTTAGCGATGTATGAAAGGGTGCTAGTGAAAGGTGGGGAAATACACCTGAAAACAGATAACCAAGGGCTATTTGAATATTCATTAGAAAGTTTTTCAAGATACGGGATGATTATTAAAAACATTAGCCTTGATCTCCATCATAGCGATATGAAGGGGAATGTCATGACAGAGTATGAAGAGAAGTTTTCGAAAAAAGGCAATAGGATTTACCGTTGTGAGGCGAAATTCCGTTAGGAAATTCGCCTTTACAATCGATTCACTTCAATAATCGTACCAGTTGTGGCATCAACTAAAAATTCATATTGCTCCTCTTTATGGTCAATTGTTCGCATAATGCCGCCGCGGTAAACTTTATAAGGAAGATTAAATTTCTTAATGCTTTCTGGATTCATATGGATCCAAGAACCATTAATAGGCCCCTCTTTTTTAAATGCTTTTTTAGCAAGCTGTAACGCTGTATCAGACGAAATGGTTTTCTTTTTTACGTTTTGGCTTACAACTGCACCAACAACAATTCCTGTGCAAAATCCAGCTAAAAGTTTATTCCAATTCATAATTATCACTCCAGTTTTTTATAAATCCGTATACAGTTTTTTTCCGTAGTTATTAAATGAAGCTCGAATTTACCGTATAATTTATACTATAAATAAGAAAGATGAAAAAATACAAGCAATTACCAAGTTGTATTTGAATAGTGTACAATTAATTTTGTAGTATTTTAAATATCATATACATAACTAGCTATTCATACACAACTATTGAAGGGGTTTTGTCAAATGAATAAAGAAACGCTACAGCTATTTAAAACATTAACAGAGCTTCCGGGAGCTTCTGGCTTTGAACATAATGTTCGTAAATTTATGAGAACTGAACTAGAAAAATATGCTGATGAAATGATACAAGACAATTTAGGTAGTATTTTTGGCGTTAAAAAAGGCCGTGGGGACGGACCTAAAGTAATGGTGGCAGGTCATATGGATGAAGTTGGCTTCATGGTCACGCAAATTACCGATAACGGTCTGCTCCGTTTTCAACCATTAGGTGGATGGTGGAACCAAGTGCTACTTGCCCAGCGTGTCGAAATAATAACAGATAACGGTCCGATTATTGGTGTTATTTCCTCTGTTCCTCCACATTTGCTTGATGAGGAGACAAGGAAAAAGCCGATGGATATTAAAAATATGTTAATTGACATTGGCGCGGATGATAAAGAAGATGCGATATGCCTTGGCATTAAACCAGGACAGCAAATTGTACCGATTTGCCCATTTACACCGATGGCAAATGAAAAGAAAATAGTAGCGAAGGCTTGGGATAATCGCTACGGCTGTGGCCTAGCCATTGAGCTTTTAAAAGAAACGAAAAACGAAACGCTGCCAAACATCCTTTATGCTGGAGCAACTGTTCAAGAAGAAGTTGGCTTGCGCGGGGCGCAGACAGCTGCCAACTTAATTCAACCAGATATTTTTTATGCACTAGATGCAAGCCCTGCAAATGATGCTTCTGGAGAAAAAGAAGTATTTGGTCATTTAGGCCATGGTGTATTATTAAGAATTCTTGATCGCACGATGGTTACCCATCGCGGGATTCGTGAGTTTATCCTTGATACTGCCGAAAGTGCGAAAATCCCTTACCAATATTTTGTATCGCAAGGCGGAACAGATGCTGGGCGTGTTCATACTACGAATAACGGTGTTCCATCAGCCGTAATCGGAATTTGCGCACGTTACATCCACACATCTGCTTCAATTATTCACGTTGATGATTATGCAGCCGCGAAAGAATTATTAGTAACCCTTGTAAGAAAAACAGATCAAACAACAATCGAAACAATTCGTAAAAATAGTTAGGGAGTGTAAAAATGAAGGTTTACAGCAAAATATTTGTTATACTTTTATTTAGTTTAATTATGTTAATTGGTTGCAGTGCTTCTAGTGATGAAGCGATTAACCAATCTAAAAAAATAGCAGAAACTACTTTTCAAGAAAAAGCAAAAACGCCAACAGAAACAACAAAGGGATTTAGCTACTATCTTCCAAAAGGATTTAAAATAGATGAGAAATTTGAAAATAACGTAATTTTAAAAAAAGAAAAGCAGGAATATATATTGTTTGTGAATCCACACGAACCACTTAAAAGTGACGTTCTTTTTAATGAATTGAAAAAAAGCGGGAAGGATGAAAAAAGCATAGCTACGTTTAAAGATGATAACCGCTTTGGCTACATAAGCATTACACCTGTAAAAGATAGGAAATATGAGGTTATCGTTGGAATTGGTGGGGTTAAAATGACGACGTTGACTTCAGCTAGTGATATGGTAAGTAATACAAAAGATATGATGGAAATTGCACATTCAGTACAGTACGGTAAGGAAAAAGGAACGGCAAAATAAGTAATTGTAGTTCATTTATCTTCAAACGGAAGGTGGATTGCTTATGAAAATGACAAGTTTAAAAATGAAAAATATTTTAAGCGAACGATTGCAAAGAAAGAATTGGACCATTGAATATGATCATAAAAGCGAACAGCTTCGCATTGAAGATAAAGAAACGAATAAGGGAATCACCATTTCTATGCCTACTATCGTTTCGAAGTGGGAAGATCGAAAGGAAAAAGCGATTGATGAAATCGTTTATTATGTGGAAGAAGCTTTGAAGGTGATGAGCGGTGAACAAAATTTAACTGGAAAAGAAAAAAGTATTTTTCCAGTGCTCCGTTCGAGCTCATTTCCTACAGAAACAAACGACGGAAAAAAGCTTTTATCGGAAGAGCATACAGCTGAAACGAGGATTTACTTTGCATTAGATTTAGGAACATCGTATCGATTGATAGATTTACCTTTAATTGAACTAGAAGGCTGGACGGAGGAACGCGTAAAAGAAGTCGCACGGTTTAATATTAGATCCTTACATTGTAATTTTAAAAAAGACGAAGTAGCAGGTAATCTATTTTATTTTATAAATACGAATGACGGCTATGATGCTAGCCGTATTTTAAATGATTCTTTATTAGAACAGATGCAGGGAAGAATAGAAGGCACAATGACTATAGCCATTCCTCACCAAGATGTTTTAATCTTCGGTGATATCCGAAATGAGCAAGGCTTTAACATTCTTGGCCAAATGACAATGCATTTTTTTGCGGAAGGTCGTGTACCGATTACTGCACTTCCATTTCTATATGAGAATAAAGAGCTTGAGCCAATCTTTGTATTAGCTCAAAATAAACGACATTAAGGTTTTAGAAAGAGTGATCGTATGAAGAATAATTGGTTTAAAAGGTTGTTTGGTTTAAATGAAGGGGAAGATGAAGAAAAAGAAGTTAGCAGCATATCGGAACAGGAAAATTCGAGCCAACAACGACCAGTCTATAATAGCCAAAATCAGGAAGCAAAGGTCGTCTATGATTATCCAAAGGGCCATTTTCGTTTTCCAGTAATACCAGATGCCAATAGTTACCAGAAGACAACTGAGACTTCTCATTCAAATTCAAATTGGACTATAAACACTAGTGTCCGAAGGAAGCAAAAAGCGGAACAACAGTACTTTACACATCCGCAAGCGGATGATGAATATGTTCCAAATATAACGAGAAAGGAATTTAGAAAAGAACAAAGAGGTCGAAGACAAAGCCGAGAACGAGAACAAACAAACATGACGGTTCACACAACTTCGAAAAAACCATTTAAACCAACTGAGGTTCCATCGCCGGTTTATGGGTTTTCAAGGCCAAAACGAGAATTTATTCATGAAGAAATAACAGAAACTGTAGAGACTTTAGAAGAAACAAGATTGGAACAAGAATTTCAAACATCTGAAGCTACAAAAATTGAGGCTGAAATTCAGACAAGCATTGATGATATAGAAATTGATGCTGAAGATATAGAAACCGATGATGTTACTGAAATTGCTGTCAAGGCTCAGACAACTAGTGATAATGTTGAAATTGAACCTGAGGTTGAACCTAAGGTTGAAGCCAATGACATTGAATCCATTAACGGCGCAGATGTTGTAGCAATTCATGAGGAAAGCCTGAAAGAAGAGACTAGAAAAAGAAGTGGCATCCCATTCAATGTGTTGATGTTAAAGCAAGATAAGGATGCTTTTAAAAGCAAACAGCCCGAGCCTCCAAAGGCAGTTCCTGAAAAAGGCGTTGCAAAGCCGCCTTTAAGCCTGCTTGAAGTGCCACCTTTAGAGGTTGAAGAGGATGAGGAATGGCTTCAAGAACAAAGTCGGCTTTTAGATTATGCGTTTGAAAGCTTCCATGTTGGAGCAAAGGTCGTGAAAGCAACGAAAGGACCAGCTGTTACGCAATTTGAAGTGCAGCCTGAGCTAGGTGTTCGCGTTAATAAAATTACGAATTTAGCAGATGATTTGAAGCTGGCTTTAGCTGCTAAAGACATCCGTATCGAAGCGCCAATCCCCGGGAAAAGTACAGTCGGTATTGAAGTGCCTAATCGCAAAAGTCGGCCTGTTTTAATTCGCGAAATTTTACGCAGTCCTGTATTCCAAAGGGATGCTTCACCGCTAGTTGTGGCGCTTGGTTTGGATATTTCTGGTCAACCGGTTGTTACTGATCTTAAGAAAATGCCTCATGGCTTAATTGCTGGGGCAACGGGGTCGGGAAAAAGTGTTTGCATTAACTCAATTATTATCAGTTTGCTTTACAAAGCTTCACCGCATGAAGTGAAGCTCATGTTAATCGACCCGAAAATGGTGGAGCTTGCACCATATAACAACCTGCCACATTTAGTTAGTCCGGTTATTACTGATGTAAAAGCGGCAACGGCAGCATTAAAATGGGCGGTAGAAGAAATGGAGCGGCGCTATGAGATTTTTGCTCATGAAGGTGTCCGCGATATTACCCGCTTTAATGAAAGGGTATTAAACGAAAACCCCCATGGGGAAATCATGCCTTACTTAGTGATTATTATTGATGAATTAGCGGATTTAATGATGGTTTCACCAACAGATGTTGAAGATGCCATTTGTCGTATCGCCCAAAAAGCACGCGCCTGCGGCATTCATTTGCTATTAGCTACCCAACGCCCTTCTGTTGACGTTATTACCGGCTTAATTAAAGCAAATGTACCTACAAGAATTGCTTTTTCTGTTTCATCCCAGGTTGATTCTAGAACGATTATTGATATTAGTGGGGCTGAAAAGCTTTTAGGGCGAGGCGATATGCTCTTTTTAGAAAATGGCGCCAATAAGCCTGTGCGAATTCAAGGTAATTTTGTTAAGGATGAAGAGATTGAAAGAGTTACTCATTTTGTTCGGAAGCAAATGAAGCCAAATTATTTATTCGTACAAGAAGAATTGATGAAACAATCATTTGATGTCGGTATTGATGATGAATTATTCGAAGAAGCCTGCCAGTTTGTCATCGAACAGGATGGTGCATCTGCTTCAGGTTTGCAGCGGCGTTTTCGAATCGGCTATAATCGTGCCGCTAGATTAGTAGATATGATGGAAGCGCAAGGAATCGTCTCTGAAGCGAAAGGCTCGAAACCACGTGAAATTCTTGTCACAAAGGAGCAACTAGAAAGTAGGCAATAAGATGATTTAAACTACAACAAAAGACAAAAGATATGTATAATGAAAAATACAGCCTATAAAAAACAGGCTCGTAATAACTTCTATTACATATACTGACATTAGTGAATGATAGCTACGATTTAGATTTGTGGAGGTTTCTTTTATGACAGTTTACCACTTTGTCGGAATCAAAGGGACTGGGATGAGTGCTTTGGCGCAAATTCTTCATGATATGAATTATGAAGTTCAAGGTTCTGACGTTGATAAACGCTTTTTTACACAACAAGCATTGGAAAATAAACATATTAAAATTTTGCCATTTTCAAGTGAGAATATAAAAAGCGGCCAAATTGTAATTGCTGGAAATGCATTTCCGGATGATCACGAAGAAATTGCTGAAGCCAATAGGCAAGGTTTACCTGTATACCGCTACCACAACTTTTTAGGAAATCTTATTGAAGAGTTTATTAGTATTGCTGTAACTGGTGCCCATGGCAAAACATCAACAACAGGGCTTTTGGCGCATGTTTTGAAGGCGGCAGAGCCGACTTCTTATCTTATTGGGGATGGTACAGGTGTCGGTACGGAAAATGGAAAGTATTTCGTTTTTGAAGCTTGTGAATATCGGCGCCATTTTCTAAAATATCACCCGGATTATGCGGTGATGACCAATATTGATTTTGATCACCCCGATTATTTTAGCGGCATAGATGATGTCTTTCATGCTTTTCAAGAAATGGCACTGCAAGTGAAAAAAGGCATTATTGCCTGTGGTGATGATGAACAGCTCCAGAAAATACAAGCGAATGTTCCTGTAGTGTATTATGGTTTTAACCCTGAAAACGACTTTGAGGCGAGAAATGTTAATAAAACCACAGAAGGTACATCATTTGATGTGTTTATTCGAAATACCTTTTTTTCGTCCTTTAGCATTCCAACTTATGGGGATCATAACGTTCTGAATGCATTGGCAGTCATTGCGCTATGTCATTATGAGGAAATACCTGTAGAAATAATCACAAGCCAGCTGTTAACATATCAAGGTGTAAAACGCAGATTTAGTGAAAAAAATTTAGGCAACCAAGTATTAATTGATGATTATGCACATCATCCAACAGAAATAAAAGCAACGATTGAAGCAGCTCGGCAAAAGTATCCTGATAGGGACATCGTTACTATTTTCCAACCGCATACCTTTACACGGACACAAACGTTTTTAAGCCAATTTGCCGAAAGCCTTGCACTCGCTGATTACGTTTATTTATGTGATATTTTCGGCTCTGCACGTGAAAACAATGGCAAGTTAACGATAAATGATTTACAGGATAAAATTGAAAACGCGAAGCTGTTAACAGAAGGGAATTCGTCGATCTTAAAACAGCACGATGACGGAGTTTTAATTTTTATGGGTGCAGGCGATGTTCAAAAATTTCAAGAGGCTTATGAAAAAATATACGAGAGCTAATTACTATAAAGGAAACTAGACAACAGGACGCAGTAGACGCGCCCTGTTTTTTATTTCGGTAAATCTATCCAATTCATGATAATTTTTGGTATAGTAATAGTAGAGGTTATAATAGAGTGAGTATCCAATTGGAGGAGGGAACGTCGTAATGGTCGAAATATTATATTTTAGCGTTGCTTTAATTGCAGTTGCATTCACAATCCTCGTCATTTATTTGAATAAAATGCTTAACTCTGTTAAACAAACGATGGACAGCGTGGCACATACATTAGAAGGGCTTGAAAAACAGCTACAAGGTGTTACTTCTGAAACAGCAACTTTGCTCCATAAAACAAATGAATTAATGGAGGATATCCAAAATAAGTCAGAAAAGGTAAACTCTTTAGTAACATCGATTTCAGAAGTAGGGGAGACTGTCCAACGCTTAAACACTTCTTTTCGCAAGGTTGCTAATCAAGTTAGCTATGGTGCTGAGCAGAAGCATGAATCAGTTTCACAGGTTGTTAGCTGGAGTTCGGCTGCCATTGATATTTGGAAGCGCCTAAAAGAGGCAAAAAGACAAAAAATAGGAGGAGATGCAAATGAGTAATAATCAAGATCAAATTAATAGCAAGGACTTTTTAATTGGAACATTAATCGGTGGGATTGTTGGGGCATCAATGGCGTTATTATGGGCACCTAAATCTGGAAGAGAGCTTCGCACTTCCATTAACGAGCAGGCAATAATTGCGAAAGAAAAGGGTGGAAAGCTAGCTGAAAGCGCGAAGCAAAAAACAACGACTTTGCTAGATAAAGTTAAAAACTCAGGATGTTGTAAAACAGAAGAAGAGTTGTTTGATGATCAATTAATAGCAATTGAAGGACCAATTGCTGAAACAGCTTCCGCTACAGAAGCTGAGGTAACAGAAAACGATTTAAGTGTAGAAGAAAGCATAGAACAGGATGCTAGAAAATAGTTTTAGTAGGAGTAGTGTATGAAGAGACAACAATTAATATCAGTTGATGCATTTAATGACGTTTTAACAAGCAATGAAAAATTCTTGCTTATTAAGCATAGTTTAACATGTCCGATTAGTGGAACTGCCTTTGAAGAATATGAGAAATTTGTGGCTCAATCAGATTTTCCAACTTTTTATTTATATGTTCAAGAAGCGAGACCGCTTTCCAACTATATTGCGGAAACATTCGCGGTAAAGCATGAATCCCCGCAAGCCATTATTTTCGAAGGTGGCAAAGTGATATGGTATGCATCCCATTGGGATATTACTGAATCTAGTTTAAAACAAGCGATTGAAAAATGAGGCTCCCTTTAGAGGATAGCCTCATTCTTCCTTTTTATGTTTGGCTGTTTACAGCTGGCCATTGAATCGCCAGTTCGTCACCAGGTGCTAGTTTGTCATAGAATGTGGCATCTTGTCCATTTTTTAATAATGTGAAATTTCCCGAATGTTCGCTTGGAAATTGGATTTGGACATACCGAAAGATATCTTGAAAAATAAACGGCTCTACTTTTTTTTCTATCGCTTCGATTTCATCCCCTGAAAATAACACGCTGTCCTCATGTAGCAATTCTCCATTACGGAATAGTTCGATAGCTGATTTTTGTAAGGAAATCTGTTTTCCATTAAAAATAACTGGAATTTGATAATACAAGGAAAGTCCTTTTTCATGTAAAAATTCTTTAAGTTTAGGTTTGTCTTCTTGTTTAATTGTAATGTTATCTTGATCATTGATTACAGCGCTGAAATTAGATTCTAATCCGTTTTTATAAATCTTTGCTGCGAATTTTGGCAATGTAACCTTTGTCCGATTGTAATAGACATGAAAGGGTTCCATTAATTGCTTAAGATTAGTAAAATTTATAATCTGAAACAGCTCGTTCATTGTTTTTGGATAAATTGTTTCAACGATATCATGATCTTGTAAAGATTCTTCAGCTGTTACCTTTTCTCCATTTTTGTAAATGACCATTTCAACATCAACAGACTGTTCATTAATCGAAATTTGCATTGATGGTCCAACTTCAATTAAGTCCTTGATTTTTATTTCAGCAGGCTTCCCATCTGCTCCTTTTTCAACAATGATTGAATCTCCCTCGTTTATCGAATCATCATCAAGTGAAGTTTGTTGCCCGTTTTTTAGAATAGTGGGCGGACCGCCGTGAATGCCTGGTATCGTAATATCGCGGTTATTTAAAGTAATAATCATTGCCATTCCAGGCTTTCCGTATAGTCTACCTAACTCAATCTCTGATGCTAATAAGCAATCCCCAACCGTTAGTTTTTTCATATCAAAAAGGCGTACAGGTAGATTGTTTACAGTAACGGAAATGTAGTGAATTGGGCTTTGCCTTGCAGCAATGGCAATCCCGATTGGCGTTACTAATTCAGGTCCTTTATTAATATGTTCAGCGAATTCAAGATTTTGGATGGCATCAATCCCTCTAATGGCTACACGATTTTCGGGAAGACTAAGCTTTTTCGCTAATAATGCTGGTAATTCCGGCGTTAAACTACCGCCTCCAACAAGCATAACGGCCTTCGGAGCGATATGATTGTTTAACGCTAAAATTTCCTCACTTATAGAAGTTGCTAGCTTGTCCAAGTTTCCTATTATTTTTTCAATTACTTCTTCTTTTGGTATTTCTGTTTCAAATCCTAAAATATCGGTAATTGTAATTTGATTACATGTAGATAAATCTCTTTTCGCTTTCTCAGCTAGTGGGAAATCGAGCAAGTATTGGTCACTGATGGCTTCTGTTATTTCGTCGCCTGCAATCGGGACCATTCCATAAGCAATCACTGTCCCTGAATCAGTAACAGCAATATCCGAAGTACCAGCGCCAATGTCAACTAAGGCAACATTTAATCTTCTCATTGAAGGTGGAATAAGCACATTAATGGCTGCAATTGGTTCAAGGGTTAAAGCTTCCATTTCAAGATTGGTCCGATGAAGGGCTGCAAGCAGTGATTCAACAACAACCTTAGGCAAAAAAGTAGCAATAACTTCGACTGAAGCCTCTTTACCCTGTTGGTCAACAAGACTACCAATCTCCTCATCATCAAGTAAATATCTTAGAACGGAATAGCCTACACAATAATAATGAACGCTTTGTGTGGAGGTATTTTCTAAAGCTAATTCCTTTTGTGCTTGTTGAACGGCAGTTAGTTCTAGATGGATAATATCCTGCTTATTTATGAAAGGTTTACCTGCAATCTCAACAGAAACCTTTGCTCGCTTTGTTTTCAGCGCGCGCCCGGCTGCGGCAACACAAACCTTTTTTAAAGTTCCATGTCTGCCTTCTAATTTTTCTTTAATCTCTTGAATAAGCTTCGAAACGGCTAGGACATCATGAATTTGTCCGTCCAGCATGGCGCGGTTTTTATGTTCTTTCGCTTCTATATCTACAATTTCATAGCCGTTGTCTGTTTCTTTTAAAATAATTCCGTTAACAGACCTTGTGCCGATATCTAGGGCAAATAGTAAAGATTGGTCGACCAAGAAAAACACCTTCCTTTTAAAAACTAATATTCCTTTAATGCTTAAAAGCGGTGAATTATTAAAGAGGTTCTTCGTGACATTTACTTCTATATTGTTTATAATAAACTCTAATCATTTAGAAATGTACCATAAATTTAAAATCTTATAAACAATTTACAGGGAGGAAATTCAAATGAGTAATGTTGAATTAGATTCACTACGCGCCCAACTTGACGAAGTAAATGTAAAGCTTTTAGAATTAATTAATAAACGAGGTGAACTCGTTAAGGAGATTGGAAAAGTAAAGGAAAAGCAAGGTGTGAATCGCTTTGACCCTGTTCGTGAGCGCCATATGTTAAATTTAATCCTCGAAAACAACGATGGACCATTTGAAAGTTCCACTATTCAACATATATTTAAAGAAATCTTTAAAGCAGGCTTAGAATTGCAAGAAGATGATCATCGTAAGGCGTTGCTCGTTTCTCGTAAGAAAAAAGCCGATGACACAATCATTGATATAAAGGGTGAAAAGATTGGTAACGGTAGCGTCCATTTTGTAATGGGTCCCTGTTCGGTTGAATCATATGAACAAACAAGGGCAGTTGCTGAAGCTATTAAAAAACATGGCTTAAAGCTGTTGCGCGGCGGAGCATATAAGCCAAGAACCTCTCCATATGATTTCCAAGGTTTAGGCTTGGAAGGGTTAAAAATTTTAAAAAGAATTGCTGATGAATTTGATTTAGCAGTCATTAGTGAAATCGTCACGCCATCTGATTTGGAAGCAGCGGTAGAATATCTTGACGTCATCCAAATAGGGGCTCGTAATATGCAAAACTTCGAACTATTAAAGGCTGCCGGACAGGTTAAGAAGCCAATCTTTTTGAAAAGAGGTTTATCAGCAACGATTTCAGAATTCATCAATGCGGCTGAATATATTTATTCAGAAGGAAATGGCAATATTATTTTATGTGAACGTGGCATTCGCACATATGAAACAGCAACGAGAAATACATTAGATATTACAGCTGTACCAATTCTAAAGCAGGAAACACACTTGCCTGTCATGGTAGACGTGACCCATTCAACAGGCAGAAGAGACTTGTTATTACCGGCAGCAAAAGCGGCAATTGCGATTGGTGCGGATGGGGTAATGGCTGAAGTTCATCCAGACCCAGCTGTTGCCTTATCTGATTCAGCACAGCAAATGGATATTCCGACATTTGATAAATTTATGACGGAATTACTTCATAATGTGAAGGTAAGAGCGTAGTTTAATAAATATTTTTTAAAATTGGGCTAACCCGGAGCGGGGAGGCCTTTTTTGTCTGGACAAGGGGTTACAATGCGGTCAAAATAGGTATACTCCGTGCAAACATGGCCACCAAAAGGATTATGGCTTGTGGCATACTTGCACATTCTAAGATTGACCTAGACGAAGTTTGAACTTGACATTAGTTTAAGCTACAATCTACTTATATTTTAACGTATAATAAATGTATAATTGCAAAGCTCCACGGATTAAAGGAGGGAATTGATTTGAATATTACGATATATGACGTTGCTAGGGAAGCAGGAGTATCAATGGCAACGGTTTCTCGTGTAGTAAATGGGAATCCGAATGTTAAACCGTCAACTAGGAAGAAGGTTACTGAAGCGATTGAGCGCTTGGGATATCGCCCGAATGCTGTTGCGCGTGGTCTTGCTAGCAAAAAGACAACAACAGTTGGCGTTATTATTCCTGACATTTCAAGTGTCTTTTTCGCTGAATTAGCAAGAGGTATTGAGGATATTGCTACGATGTATAACTATAATATTATTTTAAGTAATTCTGATCAAAATAAACAAAAAGAGCTGCATCTTTTAAATACAATGCTTGGAAAACAAGTAGATGGAATTGTTTTTATGGGAGGGACAATAACAGAAGAGCATGTTGAAGAATTTAAAAAATCACCCGTGCCAATTGTTTTAGCAGCAACAATCGAGAAAAACGATGAGATTCCTTCTGTTAATATTGACTATGAACAAGCAGCCTATGATGCCGTTCACTATCTAATTGAAAAAGGGCATCGTGAAATCGGCTTTGTCACAGGGCCAATGGAAGAACCGACAAACCAAGATTTAAAACTAGCTGGATACGAGAGAGCATTCTTAGAGGCTAACCTTCCTTTCAATGAAAATAATATATATCATGGTGATTACACGCATGAAGCGGGCTTGGAAGCGATTCAAGAGTTTAAAGAAAAAGATCTTAAACTAACAGCTATTTTTGCCACAACTGATGAAATGGCATTAGGGGTTATTCACGGAGCGCAAGACCATGGCCTATCTGTCCCAGATAATCTTGAGGTCATTGGCTTTGATAATACTAGACTTGCAGTCATGGTACGCCCTGAATTAACTACAGTCGTGCAGCCTACCTATGATATTGGTGCTGTAGCCATGCGTCTACTTACAAAATTTATGAATAAGGAAAAAGTGGAAGATCATATTGTTGTATTACCTCATAGAATAGAGTTTCGCCAGTCAACTAAATAAATGCAACCAAAATAGAAAAGCTGAATAAAATGGGCCTGCTCCTTTTATCCAGCTTTTCTATTTAATTTGCCTTTTTCCTTGTATTTCGAATATGTTGTAATGCCTTATCTAAAGTTTGCCTGTTTTTCTCAGTAATTTCTTGTTTTCGTGGTATAGGAGGGTACAAATTTTCAGGGTCCTCCCAAGTAGAAATCAACTTCACCGGGGCCTGTGGCTGCCATTTCATTATCCATTCTGATGGCAATAATCCTTTGGCTATGTCGGTTTGTCTTTCCAGCATTTCCAACCATATTAGTGACCATGCGCGGGGAACAACGCGCCAGTGATCATATCCGCCGCCACCGACAGCAATCCATCTTCCATTGCAATATTCATGAGCGATTTTGTGGGCAAGCTTAGGTATTTCCTGATAAAATTTCATTGTAGCAGATAAATGTGTTAATGGATCTAATACATGTGAATCAGCACCATTTTGCGTAATTATAACATCTGGTTTAAAAAAGTCTGCAACCTCACGAACAGATGTTAAATAGCATTCAAGAAAAGATTCATCTTCAGTAAAAGCATCCACAGGAATATTAAAGGAAGTTCCATAACCTTCACCATGCCCTTTTTCATTTACATTGCCAGTGCCTGGGAAAAGATATCTCCCTGTTTCATGAATTGAATAAGTACAAACAGTAGGGTCGTCATAAAAAGACCATTGTACCCCGTCACCATGATGTGCATCTGTATCAATATATAAAATCTTCACCCCGTATTTTTGTTGCATATATTTTATAGCAATGGCACTATCATTATAAATGCAGAAGCCGGAAGCTTTACCACGGAATCCATGGTGCAATCCTCCACCTAAGCTTAAAGCATGGTCAGCCCTGCCTTCCATTACTAAATCAACGGCTGTAAGTGTGCCCCCAACTAAAAGGGCACTTGCTTCATGCATATTAGGGAAGATAGGTACATCCTCTGTGCCAAGACCGTAATTGTCAGCAATATCCTCTGCCAGTTCTCCTTTTCCGGCTTTTTTAACTGCTTCGATATAATTGTAATCGTGAATTAGAGCTATTTCTTCATCAGTAGCCATTCTTGGTGGAATGATATGAAAATCTTCTAACGCCCCTGACATACGTAGTAAATCCGTTGTTAGCTCTACTCTTCTTTGATTAAAAGGGTGACTCTCATTAAATTTATAGCTTTGAAATTCATTTGAATAAACATAGTAAACACTCTTGCTCATGATGTTACACCTGGTAGATTTGGCCATAATACAGTATAGCCGCGATTTTTTAGTTCCTCAATTACGTTCATTGGATTTATTGTCTGGATTCGAAACAATAATAATTTACTACCGGTATCATTTTTATCAGGATAAACGAGAACACTAATAATGTTGATTTTTTTTTCGCTAAATACTTGCGCAACTTCTGAAAGCATGCCTAATGTATTTTCAACCTTAATTTCTATTAATGAACTAGGCTGATCAGCCCCCATCACTTTAACAAATGTATGGAGTATATCCGATTTTGTAACGATTCCGACTAAATTTCCTTCTTTTACAATTGGCAAGCATCCAATTTTATGTTCGTAAAACAAAGCAGAAACATCCTCTACAAAATCTAATGGATGCCCTGTTATTACATTTTCTTTCATAATAGAGGAAATCGGCTTATATAAATCTTCATTTTTTATATCACGGTCTGTTACTATTCCAACCACATATTCATTTTCATCAATAATTGGAATATGGCGAATGCGTTTTAGAAGCATAAGTTCAACCGCTTTTCCAATTGCTTCATGCGGTTTCATCGTGACAACATTTTCATTCATAATTTCCTCGATAATCATGAAATTTACCCCCTTTTAATTAATGCATTAAGTGATATAGGTCGTCCAATTCCGCTCAGGACTGTCTTCCTAATGGATTATCGTGAACATAGGTCACATACCCTACTATCATATTATTCCTTCTTATGATTATTATTCTACCTTCTTGTAAACTAGTGATTTTATTATTATTTTAAAACTCATAATGTTTAAAAAAATTAAAGTAATATTTTCTATGTACGTCTATTATACATGAAGTAGGAGGTGTTCACAGAAAACGGCAATAAATTATCATATTCAAAAAGTAAGGGCTTAAATAGTCTGAAAATTCGTATTATAATGTGGTTTATTCCACAAAAACATAAGGAGGAGAAGGTAATGGCAGTGGAGACACTTTTCGCAGTACAAGGGGATCATAATTTAGGAGATTACAATGAGGTTTATGAAAATTTTGATTGGAAAGAAGTAGAAAAGAACTTTACATGGTATGAAACAGGAAAAGTAAATATTGCTTATGAAGCGATTGACCGCCATGCTTTTGGTGAAAAAAGGGACAAGATTGCCCTTCATTATCGGGATGCAAATCGGAATGAGCAGTATACATTCCTAGAAATGATGAAGTACTCTAATCAGGCTGGCAATGTGCTAAAAAATGATGCAAATGTTGTGAAGGGTGACCGCGTCTTTATCTTTATGCCTCGTTCGCCTGAACTTTATTTTGTTCTATTAGGTGCGATTAAGCTGGGAGCAATAGTTGGTCCTTTATTTGAGGCCTTTATGGAAGGCGCAGTACGCGACCGTCTTGAAGATAGCGAAGCGAGAGTAATTGTGACTACCCCTGAATTATTATATCGCATTCCAGTTTCAGAGCTTCCATTACTAGAAAAGGTCGTTATTGTGGGGGACGACGTTAATGAAGATGGTAAAATTATTGATTTTAAGAAACGCATGGCTGAGGCTAGTGTGGAACTTGCAATAGAATGGGTTGATCGCGAAGATGGAAGTTTATTACACTATACATCTGGGTCAACTGGAAAGCCTAAAGGAGTGCTTCATGTCCACAATGCGATGATTCAACAATACCAAACAGCAAGATGGATACTAGATTTGAAAGAAGATGACGTTTATTGGTGTACGGCTGACCCAGGTTGGGTAACAGGTACTTCCTACGGAATCTTTGGTCCATGGTTAAATGGCGTAACGAACGTTATTGTTGGTGGGAGATTTACACCAGAAGCATGGTATAAAACAATTGAGGATTTAAAAGTTACTGTTTGGTATAGTGCACCAACGGCATTCCGCATGTTGATGGGTGCTGGTGATGATATCATTAAGCAATTTGACTTATCTTCCCTTCGTCATATACTAAGTGTTGGTGAGCCTTTAAATCCAGAGGTTGTTCGTTGGGGCCATAAAGTATTTGAGCTACGAATTCATGATAACTGGTGGATGACTGAAACAGGTGCCCAATTAATTTCAAATTATCCTTCCATGGATATTAGACCAGGGTCTATGGGTAAACCAATTCCAGGTGTACAAGCTGCGATTGTTGATGACCAAGGAAACGAATTGCCACCACTTCGCATGGGTAATTTAGCGATAAAAAAGGGCTGGCCATCAATGATGAGACAAATTTGGAATAACAAAGAAAAGTATGACTCCTACTTTTTACCAAATGGTTGGTATGTATCCGGCGACTCCGCTTATATGGATGAAGATGGATACTTCTGGTTCCAAGGCCGTGTTGATGATGTTATTTTGACTGCTGGTGAGCGTGTAGGTCCGTTTGAAGTCGAAAGCAAATTAGTAGAACATCCAGCTATTGCTGAAGCTGGTGTAATCGGAAAGCCCGATCCAGTCCGTGGAGAAATTATTAAAGCGTTTGTTGCCCTTCGCGATGGTTATGAGGCAACCGATGAATTAAAAGAAGAAATTCGTTCATTTGTTAAAACAGGATTAGCGGCTCATGCGGCTCCACGTGAAATTGAATTCCGTGATAAGCTCCCAAAAACTCGAAGCGGCAAGATTATGAGACGGGTATTGAAAGCATGGGAGTTAGATTTACCAACAGGTGATCTGTCAACAATGGAAGATTAATAGAATAGTGTGTCGCTAATACTTAATCAAAAGACCCTCCGAGATTTTCTCGGAGGGTCTTTGCAAATTCCATCAGCCGATTATTGTTCTTTAAAATGATTAGCTTCATCAAGATGGTTAATAATATTATCAATCGGATTACTATTCTGTTCGCTAGTTGCGGAAACTTCCTGTGATGGGTTTGATTCATTGCCGAGAATATCTACTGCCGTTACATAGTAACTGGCATGAGCGTTTGAAATTTGATAGGATGAATTAGACTTCTTCGGAATGCTGGCAATTTTAGTAAATGGCTCTGAAGGGCCATTTGCTTTATAGATTCGATAACCAATAATATCGGAATCTGGATGAGGTTCCCATGTTAACAAATTCTCTTTCAACTGTATGTTTGTAAGAGGACTTGGATGTTTTCCGTTATCAGCAACCGCATCTTTCTGCGGGATAATAATATTTTTCCATGCACCGTTGTTTGGAATGAGCGAGCGCACATCTACCACGCCTTCTAAACCCTTGCTATTAAGGAATTCAGGATTCAGCATGACTCCTTTTGTCGTAAATTCCTCAGGGAAGTCCTCTGGCGCTTTATAATATTTATCATCGATTACAACATAGGAACCTTGAATCAAACTATCATCAACTTCAGTAGGTGCATATTTTGCTATAAATAGATCGCTTTTTACGAGTCCTGCTTTTTCGCAAAGTGCAGATGGCAGTTTCCCGCTAATAGCACAATAGGACTTCCGCACAATCCCACCTGGCATAGTAAAGCTCTCTTTTGTTTCGATAACTTCGGGTTTAACATCATAAACCGAGTTAATAAGTTCCGCCCAAAGCTTTTGATTACGTTGAGCATACGAGTATCCTTTATAGCTTTTTTCAAGCGCCTTCGGTGTATCATAGCCCATCCAAAGCCCAAACGTAACCTTTGGGTTGGACGCTACAAACCATGAATCTTTGTAATCTTGAGAGGTCCCTGTTTTTCCAGCCCAATCGGCCTTGAATTTTAGCTTACTAGGCACTCCTGCTGCTGTTCCTTGCTTCAAAACATCCCTCATCATATCAATGACTAAATAGGATGCTTGCGGTGAAAAGACTTCTACAGCTTTTGAGTGATGCTCATAAATGACTTCACCATCTTTTGTTTCAATTTTTTCAATCAAATAGGCATCAACAAATTTTCCGCCATTCGCAAATGTCGCAAAAGCATTGACGTTTTCCTCAACGGTCACGCCGCGATCTAAAGCACCAAGTGCCATTGATAAATGGCTTTTATCACCATTTGTTAATGAACTAAAGCCCATTTTTTCTAAGTATTGAGCGGGGTTCTTATCGATGATAGATGAATAAACCTTCGCCGCCGGGATATTATAAGATTTGGCTAAAGCATATCTTGCTGACACTAAGCCATGATATCCTTCTCCATAGTTTTTCGGCTCCCATATAGTTGGTCCCGCTTTAATTTTGAGAGGAACATCAGGAATTATTGAACCTGGATGAAAAAGTCCAAGGTCAATCGCTGGACCATAAACTAACAACGGCTTCATTGTAGAACCGTTAGAACGGAAGGCATTTGTTGCGTGATTTAGCTGCTTCTGTTTATGGTCTCGTCCGCCAATAAAACTAATGATAGCGCCTGTATCATTGTCAATTAACATGGCACCAACTTCGACGGGCTCCATTATTTTTACAATCTCATTTGTATCTGGGTCTTTCACTTTTTCCGCTTTGTCATTACCGTAATATTGATATGAATTTTTTATTTCTTGCATTTTGTCATAGACATCTTTATCAATAGTCGTATAGATTCGGTAGCCATTTTGGCGCAGGTTTTTATCGGCTTTCATAAAATATTCTTTATACAAGTTATTATCGTTTTTCAAATCTTCTTTGGAATAGCCATCCTTCTCAGCTAAAATTTCTACTAAGATTTTTTTGGCGCGTTCTTCTACTTCAAATGTCAGCCATGGATATTTTTGGACTGTATTTGGTTTAGGTGGAATTAAATTTGCTTTTATATCATATGTTAAGGCTTCATTATATTCTTTTTCAGTAATATAACCAGCCGTCAGCATTCGATTTAAGACCGTTTTCAATCTATTAAGGCCAGGAGTTAAGTCTTCCTTTACCTCACCATTTTGCGTAAATGGTGTATAGCCAAAAGGGCTTTGCGGCAATCCTGCTATGTAGGCAGCTTGCGGTAAATTTAAATCTTTTGCGTCAACACCGAAAATGCCTTGGGCCGCTGTTTGAATTCCAGCAATATTTCGACCTGAAGAATTGCGGCCAAAGGGTACGACATTTAAATAAGCTTCTAGTATTTCATCTTTTTTGAAGAATTGTTCTAATCGTAAGGCAATCATAATTTCTTTTGCTTTTCGTTCAAACGAAACTTCGTCTGTTAAAATTTGGTTTTTAATTAACTGCTGGGTTAGTGTACTACCACCAGTTTGTACAGAGGAGTTTGTGAATTCTTGAAAAACCGCTCGTAAAATGGATTTCGGAACAACACCGGAATGTTCATAAAAATTCGCATCTTCCGTTGCAATAACGGCATCGACAACGTATTGTGAAACATCGCTTAGTTTTGTTTCTTCTCGATCTAAATCTGAGCGAAGCTTGCCAAGATATTTTTTGCCGCTAAAATATAGCTCCGACGTTTCTTCATAGTTGTAAATATCTTTTTTCATACTGTCATAGCTTCTGATTGGTTCATCTTTTACAAGGGAGGCAAAATAACCTGCCCCAACACCGCCAGCAAATGAAAGCCCTATTAAGCAAAATGCTATGAAAATAAGGGCTAAATTCCACGATACTTTCGTAAATATTCTTGTTAATTTATATAATTGATCCTTATTTAAATTCATTTACATCTCCCCCTAAATCAGCATTATTATAGCATAAAGGATTTATCAATGATATAATTGTTATGTAATGATAATTATTGATTTGACTTTTCTGTTTAAAGTATGGTAAATTTAATAATAGATTTTAAAATCAATATTTTGCATTGATAGGAATTAAGTAGTGAATATCTCCCTGTTTGTAGAGAGCTGGCGTTTGGTGCAAGCCAGTACATAGATAGACACGAATTACATCCTTGAGTATTTGCTTGGAAAAGAAAAGCATGTTTTTCTTAGTATAAGCAAACGGGTTGGGCCGTTATCCAAACAAGTGGAAGATCATGACGTTCTTCAAATAGGGTGGTACCGCGAAGCAATTCGTCCCTATTTGAGGGGCGTTTTTTATTATTTTAAGGGAGGAAAAATTCAAATGGATTTACTAAAGGATTTAGAATACCGAGGATTAATTAATCAAGTAACAGATTCAGAAGGGCTGAAAAAAGAACTTGAAAATGGTTCGATAACATTATATTGTGGGTTTGACCCTACAGCCGACAGCCTTCATATCGGACATTTGTTGACGGTCTTAATGCTGCGCCGCTTTCAGCTAGCTGGTCATAATCCAATTGCTCTTGTTGGTGGAGCGACTGGCTTAATTGGTGACCCTAGTGGTAAAAAAGCTGAGCGTACATTGAATGAAAAAGAAATTGTCGTTGAATGGAGTAATCGCATTAAAGAGCAATTATCACAGTTTTTAGATTTTGAAGGAGAACATAAAGCAAAGGTTGTTAACAATTATGATTGGACAGGCAATTTGGATGTGATTACCTTTTTAAGGGATATTGGAAAAAACTTCGGGTTGAACTATATGCTTGCAAAGGATTCCGTTGATTCACGGATTGAGTCAGGTATTTCATTTACAGAATTCAGTTATATGATCCTACAATCCAATGACTTTTTAAATCTTTATAAAAATGAAAATTGCCGTATGCAAATCGGTGGCAGCGACCAGTGGGGAAATATTACCGCTGGGCTAGAGTTAATTCGTAAATCAACAGATGAAGATGCGAAAGCATTTGGATTAACAATTCCACTTGTAACGAAAGCAGATGGAACAAAGTTTGGCAAAAGCGAAGGCGGGGCAATCTGGCTTGATGCAGATAAAACGTCTCCATATGAATTTTATCAATTTTTAATTAATACCGATGATAAAGATGTTGTTAAATTTTTGAAGTATTTTACGTTCTTATCACACGAAGAAATTGAGGCATTGGCCGTTGATGTTGAAACAGCACCAGAAAAACGGACAGCCCAAAAACGCTTAGCAGAAGAAGTAACAAAGCTCGTTCATGGTGAGGAAGCTTTACAACAAGCTATTCGTATTTCAGAAGCTTTATTTAGCGGTGATATTCAAGACTTAACGGCTGCAGAAATCAAACAAGGCTTCAAAGACGTGCCTTCTTATGAATGTAAACAAGCTGAAAGTAGCCTTTTAGATTTATTAGTCGAAAGTAAAATCTGTCCATCGAAGCGCCAAGCAAGAGAGGATATTACGAACGGTGCCATTTATATTAATGGGGAAAGAGCGACTGATCTTAACCGTGTACTTACAGAGGCCGATCGAATCGAAGGACAATTTACAATCATTCGTAGAGGGAAAAAGAAATATTATTTAATTCAATATTAAATTAAAAGGAAGCAGGGGGCGGTTCCCCTGCTTCCGACGTATTACATTGTTTTAGCCAATTCGACAATCGTTTGTGACATCGCACTTATTTGTTCGATTGCGGCATTTAATTGCTCGGTAAAAGCCGCTTGGCCTTGTGTCATCGTTGTCATATTTTCAATATGTGTTAAAATTTCTTCAATTAAATCGTTCATATCATTTAAACTATGTTCAATGTTACCAGTAGCCTGAGCGCTGTTAACAGCTAGTTTTCTTACCTCTTCAGCAACAACACCAAATCCCTTACCATGTTCGCCTGCGCGTGCTGCTTCGATTGCTGCATTCAGCCCTAAAAGATTCGTTTGTTCGGCAATTTCTCTAATAAAGTTTGAAATGTTTTTTGTTTCTTCCGTACTTATTTTTGCTTTATTAGCAGCTACCGATGATTGTTCTTGGGCATAGGCAAGCTCCTGAGCTTGCGTTGTTAAAGACTCAATCCCTTTCGCCATTTCACTGATTGAATCGGATAATTGCTGCATCTGGTCATTAATAGAGTGGATAAATTCTTTCTTATTTTTTTCTAAAGTGATATCACGGATTGTTCCCGCGACGCGGAGCGGGATGCCATTTTCATCACGAACGGTTTCACCACCAGCATGGAACCAACGATAGTCCCCGTTCTTTAATTGTAGTCGATAATCTAAGTCAAAAGGCGTTTTTCCTGAATAATCATTCATATGGTTTGCGAAACTTTGAAGCACGCGGTCGCTATCTTCTGGATGAAGTCTGCTGCTCCAACTTTTAAACACATTTGGAAAATCAGACTCGTCATTGAATCCTAGCGTTTTTCTAAATTGCTGTGACCACCAAAATTCATTATTCGGATTCACTGGGTCCCCAGCAACGACGGTCATATCCCAAGGAGCTTCAACTAATGCACGATTAATTAGGTCGTAGCGGGTAATTAATGATTGTAATTCTTCGTCTTCTAATTTTTTTTCATGAATATCAAACAAAGCCCCAACTACCCGTAAAGGAACACCTCGATTATCGCGTAAGGTTGTTCCAGTTGCACGGAACCAACGATAGTCTCCGCTTTTCCGTAATAAACGATATTCAATATCATAAGGCGTTCTTCCTGAATGATCTAATAAATGTGATGCAAAAGAATTCAGAACCCACTCTTTTTCATCAGGATGAATTTTCGATGCCCAACTGTCTAACACATTAGGGAAATCATTAACGTCTTTATAACCAAGCATTCTACGTAATTCATCAGACCAAATAAATTCGTTGTTCGGATTGACGGGGTCTCCTCCCATCACAGTCATATCCCAAAGGCCAACATGAATCGCTTTTGTAACTAAATCTAAACGAATCGCTGTATTTTCCTCTTGTTTTCGCAACGCATTTAAAACAAAGTTAATGTTTTCAGCAATTTCTTTTGCTTCTTTTGTCTCCTGTGAAGAAAAAGGGTATGATGCGGTAAAATCATTTGCTTCGATTTTTTTCTTTAAATGTCGACTTGCTTCAAGTAACTCATCTAAATGTTTTGGCGTAGTAGAATGAAAAAGCATCAATAGTCTCTCCCTTATGTATCCTTAGATTCGAACATCTAGGTAGTTTGAATTATATTTTAAAATTCGGAAGATTACTACACCATTTTTACTTTTTATAACAAAATATTCTAAAATCATACATAAAAGCAGAGAGAAATACATAATTAAATTTTATTCGCCGTTTTTCACGTTATATGTTGCTTCAAGGCATGCATTCAAATGATGCAGTCCTCTCCATAAATGATAGACAATTCGATCGATCCATTGAAGTGTATTCACTGTTTGGATTGTTGCATCAATATCAGCCTTTTGAAGAGCGGTACGTTCAATAATTTCCTTTCTGCTTGAACGACGCATATCCGCAATAGAGAGACTGTTCATTTTCACAATATCTACTAAATCCCCGTGCTGATCATAAGTTAAATCATTCGCAATTGTTGTAAATAATTTATTCATATTTTCAGAGAGTTGGAGAGTCAAGTCATCGCTTGTTACATACTCAATATAGCCAGGCTCCCTAATTGCCTTCAATAAACGCTCAAGATGATCGATTGCATGAATTAAAGCAATATGCTGAAAATATTCCTTCTCGGTATTTGAAAAAGCTTGGTTGCCCATTCGCGAGACGAATTGTCGAGTCTCATTTAATGCTAACTCCGTTTCCTCTAACTGTTTTTGGATGGAAGAGGTAAGTATTTTTCCTTCATTCAGTTCCTTTGCAGCAATGACAATGGCTTTCATAATACGAATTAAAGTTCTTCGGGTTGCCTCGACTGCCACTGGTGTCACCGTTAATACACTATCATCTAAATACTTCGTCAGTTTATTATCTTTTTCAGGGACAATTCGACTAATGAGCAATACAAAATAAGATAAAAACGGAATGACGACAATAATTCCAAGCGTATAAATAAGCGTTGAGAAGAAAGCAAGAGACACTGCTGGGTCGTCATAGTGAAGAAAACTTCCTAGCCATTTAATAAAAGCTACAATTGCAGGTAAAAAAATAAAAGCGATTAATGCTACGAGAACATTAAATAAAATATGTGTCATTGCGGTTCTTCTAGCTTGAACTGTACCGCCAATTGTTGCGACATACGCCTTTAATGTTGTTCCGATATTTTGCCCGACGACTAAAATGGCTGCTTGTTCAAACGAAAGCGCTTCAGCTGCAAGCGCTGTTAATGTAATAACCATCGCCGTACTGGAGGACTGCATGATAACTGTCATGACAAGTCCAACTACTACGAGCGCTAGCATTTGAATGAATGTTCCTTCGTTAAAAGATTCAAGTGTAAAGCTTTCGGCAACGCCTGACATCCCGTTCTGCAACGTACCAATACCGAGAAAGAGCAAGCCAAAGCCAGCGAAAACCATTCCTTGTGCCGCCCATTTACCCTCTGTAAAAAATTTTAACAACGCCCCAATTCCAATAAGTGGAAACGCAAACGATGTAACACTCACCTTTAAGCCGATGAACGATACAATCCAACCTGTACTCGTACTTCCGAGATTGGCACCAAGAACGATGCCAATCGATTGTGTAAAGGTTATGAGTCCTGCACTAACAAATCCAATCGTCATTAACGTCGTTGCACTTGATGATTGGACAACTGCAGTGACAGCGGCTCCAGATGCGATTGAACGAAAAATGCCGCCCGTAAATTTACTTAATGTTTCCCTTAAGGAGTCCCCTGCTAACGCTTTCATCCCATCTGTCATGAGAATCATACCGAGCAAAAACAAGCCGATACCGCCGATTACAATTGAAACTGTTTCCATAAAAGCTCCTTATCTAGTTATAATAAATCTAACATACTACAATTTTAGGCTATATTGAATAAAAAACCCTCAAACCCTTGATATATAAAGGGTTTGAGGGTTTTTAAATACTGAAGTCTACAAGAGCATGTTATTAACGTGAATAGAACTCGACGATAAATGCTTCGTTAACTTCTGCTGGCATTTCAGAACGCTCTGGGAAGCGAGTGTAGGTACCTTCAAGCTTTTCAGCGTCAAAAGTTAAGAAATCAGGTACGAAGTTGTTGATTTCAATAGCTTCTTTAATGATTTCTAAGTTGCGAGACTTTTCACGAACAGTGATTGTTTGTCCTGGTTTTACGCGGTAAGATGGAATATCAACGCGACCGCCGTTCACAACGATGTGGCCGTGGTTTACAAGCTGACGAGCTTGACGACGAGTACGAGCAAGTCCTAAACGGTAAACAAGGTTATCTAAACGAGATTCTAGAAGAACCATAAAGTTTTCACCATGGATACCTTTCATTTTGCCAGCCTCATTAAATGTGTTACGGAATTGGCGCTCATTTACACCATACATATGACGAAGCTTTTGCTTCTCTTGTAATTGTAATCCGTATTCAGAAAGTTTTTTGCGTTGGTTAGGTCCATGTTGACCTGGTGCGTAAGGGCGTTTTTCTAATTCCTTACCAGTTCCGCTTAGTGAAATACCAAGACGGCGAGATAATTTCCAAGATGGTCCAGTATAACGAGCCATAATATAGCTCCTCCTTCAATGTTTTTATTTTGTAAAATAAAAACACAGACGTATGCACTCCGAACATTTGTCCATTTTGTCTTCATGTACCCTCGCCCCAGCAGCAAAGAGTTACTCGATACACCTCTATTTAGAGGAACAAAATGAAACAAAAGCAAGCACATTCAGGCTGCTT
This sequence comes from Bacillus sp. (in: firmicutes), assembly GCA_012842745.1. Lineage (NCBI taxonomy): Bacteria > Bacillati > Bacillota > Bacilli > Caryophanales > Bacillaceae > Bacillus > Bacillus sp. (in: firmicutes). Next base: position 89,465 of record DUSF01000035.1, read on the forward strand.
TTATTTTACACACAAAAATTATTATATTTTTTTTTTCTCATAAAGTCAAGAAAACTGAATAATTTTATCGAAATCGAGATTTACTTAAAAATAATATAGGAAAATATAACTATAAAGTTTATAATGGAAATATAATATTAAGAACGACCGTATTTCATTTATACTATTAAGAAAGGACATCAACTTTTGCCATTATGGGCTAAAAGCCATGTCTTTCTAATCAATTTTGAAGGTGATTTGAAATGCCCAAAGAAAATTGCATGCTAATAAATAATGTAACTAAATTAAAAAGCTATTTTTTTGATTTAATTATTGATGAAGAACATTCGGCAAATCTTCCGCAATTAAATCAAAAATTAGTGCAGTTTTTAAAAGATATGACTAGTGTGAATATTGTGCGCTTATATTTATACAATAAGTGGAAAGAATGTTATTTTCTTGAGCAGTCAACCGATTTTGTTACTAAGAACTCAAGCTACTATTCACTTCCAAAAGAACGAATTGTTGAGACACAATTAGTAAAAACGGTTGCAGACGATGTCTTATCTGCTGATTCTATATGGGGCAATGATGGTAATGAGACAGCTTATATTGTTCTACTAAATAACCACGGAAAATTACGTTCAAAGTTTGGATTTCTTTATTTTGAATTATCCGATTCCATTCAGGAAGAAGTTGCTAGTACATTAACTGACTTCCTTAAATTCGTTGGTATAGAGACATCGAGATTAATGGAAAGCTCGAAACGATATTTTGGTTATTTAAATGAAGAGGTAAGATACGAGCAATTATACCGCGTGACGTCTAAATTCCATTCGTCGATGAATATGGATGATGTGTTAGCAGAAGTCATTCACACATTGCAAGAAGTGTATGCGTCATTTGATTGCGTCTTATTGTTATCACATGATACGACTTGTGATCAATCCCTCCCTATTCGTGATTTAGAATACGGTTCAGAATCAGTAAATCATGCAGCTGTCCAAGCTTATTTGACAGGTAATGTTCAATTTGAAGATTCAATGATTGACGGTAGATCAGTCCTCTATGCACCGTTAAAGGGAAAACAAGGAATATATGGGGTTCTGCAAGTTACTGCACCTAATACATTAGTCTTTCCGAAGCAGGAAGTTGGTTTCATTGAATTATTGGCAAATACAGCTGGAAGTGCCTTGGAAAATGCTCAGTTATATCAGCAATCACGAAAGCTTATTTCAGATTTACAATTAATTAATAAAACATCCCATCGTTTAAATACAAATTTGCGTTTAACAGATACGATCAATTTTATGACTGATCAAATAAAAGCATCGTTTGATGCTGGGGAAGTAGGCTTCATATTGTTTCATGGGAAAGAGCAATTTGAAGTATTAATGGGTAGCACGGAGTATTTCTTTTCTGATGAAGTGGAAGATCTATTTAAATATATAAATAAAAAAATAAAGGTAGAAAAGGATGCCATCTTTATTGGCGATCTTTCTTTAGATGAAAATAGTAAAGTAGGGAAGCTTCGCTCACTTATGGTGATTCCGATGATTCAAAGCAATATGCTTATTGGTGCTGTATACGTATTGCATGAAAATCCTTATCATTTTTCTTTTGATAAGTTTAAATTATTACAATCGCTTATCCATCACTCAACATTAGCCTTCACGAATTCCATGTTAAGAGAAGAATTAGAAAAAATGGTGATTACCGATCATTTGACTAAGCTTTATTCAAGAAATTATCTTGATGAAAGAATTCACCTTTCGATGAATACAGATGCATTAGGTGCCTTCCTTTTAATTGATATCGATGATTTTAAATCAATCAATGACACGTATGGACATCAAATTGGTGATGAGGTTATCATCCAAGTTGCTAATATAATAAAAAGAAGTATTCGTGAACATGATATTGGTGCAAGATGGGGAGGCGAGGAATTAGCAATCTATCTGCCTAAAGCTGATTTAAAAACTGGACTTATGGTGGCCAAACGCCTTGTTGAAAGAGTGGAAGCCGAAACAAATCCGAAAATAACAATTTCATGCGGAATTACCGTTTGGAATAAGGAAAATAACGATTCCGTTAAAAAGTTGTTTAACCGTGCTGACGAAGCCCTCTATAAGGCGAAACAAACCGGTAAAAATCGCGTCATCATATATGAAGAAAACAATCAATAAAAGCACTTTCGGGTGCTTTTTTTTTGCGACAATAAATCTCAATATTCGTCCTAAACAAATCAAGCAGTACAGTTATTGTCGATAAAAACTTAAAGGACTTCCAGTTTTTGCACAGAACATATTCAGGTAAGAACTGGGGTGAAAAAATGAAGGAAATGTCAAAGACGAAGCAAAAGGTTTTTGAGGCCGCTATTTCAATATTTAACGCCAAAGGCTATAATGGTACATCTGTTCGGGAAATTGCCCAAAAGGCGGATGTCAATATTGCTTTAATTTCTTATTATTTCAATGGAAAAAAAGGCTTATTAGAAGAGTTGATGACGAATTTTTTAGAGCGATATATCGCCGTATTGGAAGAAGTTTTTATGAAAATGGATCGTTTACGAGCTAAGGTCGCTCTCTGTGAGACGGTCCGTTTTGTATTGGAATTTGAAAGTGAGAACCATCAGCTGGCAAGACTTGTTTATCGAGAAATTACTTTAGATACAATGCTTGTTAGAGAAATTATGACGACGTATTTAACAAAAGAAAAATATATTTTCCAAACGATCATCGAGAGTGGAATTCAACAAAAGGAGTTTCGAAAGCTTCCGATTGTGATTACAATCATGCAGCTAAAAGGAATGTTAATGATGCCGTTTCTTCATCTACAATATATGACAGAGGTTTTACATGTTAATCCTGCAGAATCGTATTTTGTTTCGAAGTACTATAAGGAAATTGAACGATGGATAGAAGAGAACCTGTCCATCCAAAATGAACGGTCCACTCTATCGCTTGTTAATTAGCCTAGCAAGGATGTCGGGGAAGAAAGTTTAATAGTTGGTACAAGCTGTTTATAGCCTTGATTTAAATCCCTTGAAACATGGGCGTCAGACCCATAGATGAGAGGGATTTTTCGTTTATCTGCTTCTTTTACAATCCATTCTGCTGGGTAAGGCTCTAAACAAAAAGGCTTACTAACACCAGCACCATTATAATCCAAGGACATATTGTTCTCTTTAATGAGATCCAAAATGTCGATGATTTCATCATGAAAAGCAGTGTTAGCAGGATATTTCTTTTGGAATTTATTAGCAAGTGTCATATGGCCAATTCGCTTCGGTTTAAATGGTCCTAAATCTGCCATGATGGATTGTTTCACTATTTCATAATAGCTTCGATAAACCTCATCTGTTGTTCCAAACAGAGAAATAATTCTCGCGAATTCCTCAACACTAAAGTCAAGGCAATAATAGTTCCCCTCTTTATATAAAAAATGAACAGATAAAATGCTGTCATCAAGAAATTGTCCAAATTTAGTAAGAAATTTGGTAGTTTCTTCTTCAAAATGAATGATATAATCAACTTCCAGGCCGATATTAATTTTAATTTTATCTTTATATTTTTCTTTTAATTTTTGTAAGTCGGAAATATATAATTCAAGAAAATCGGGATTCATGCCACTATCTTTATCAGGTGTTGGATCAGCGAAAGTAGCTGGCAATGGTGCATGTTCCGTAAAGGAAATTTCCCCGTAACCTAAAGAAATAGCTTGATTGATATATTGTTCAAATGAATCAGTTGAACCATGTGGACAATAGGGAGAATGAATATGGCCATCAATTTTCATTTTTTTCCTCCATATTTCTACTATTTTTTAGAAAAAACTTAAGCAAAATGATTGTTTACATGGTATCATAAAAACAATGAAAATGTATACAAAATCGCTAGTAGTTAAAAACAATAAAATAATTTTGCAACGGTAACTATGATAGAAATGAAGGAGTAAGGGCAATCATGGAGTATTTGTTACTTTTTATTATAATTTTATTAGGAATTATCATATATGGGTTTATAAAAAGAAAAAAAATTTATACAGAAGTTGATCAACTAGAAGCTTGGAAAATAAGCATTATGAATAGGCCAGTTACAGACGAAATTGCGAAGGTTAAGCAGTTAAACATGACTGGACAAACAGAAGAGAAATTTGAGGTATGGCGTGTAACTTGGGATGAAATCATTACAAATGAACTCCCAGCTATCGACGACCAATTATTTGAAGCAGAAGAAGCTGCTGACCGATATCGCTTTAAAAAAGCAAGCGGAATAACCCGAGGGATTCGAGAGATTTTAGAACACGTAGATCAGAAAATAGCAGCTATTTTAGCGGAACTGCAAGAGCTAATCGGCAGTGAAGAAAAAAATAAAGTGGAAATTGAAGAACTGAAAGGCATGTTGAAAAATCAACGTAAAATTTTGTTAGCATCAAGGCATGCGTTCGGAAATGCTATTAATCAATTAGAAAAAGATGTCGAAGAAGTACTCGGAAAATTTACAGAATTCGAGGCAGCGACCGAAGGCGGCAATTATTTGGAGGCTCGTGAGATTGTCCTGATTATTCGTGCTGATCTTGAAAAACTCAGCTTTAAGATAGAGGAAACTCCGCAATTACTTACATATTGCAATGGGCAGCTTCCTACACAAATCCAAGAACTAAAAAAAGGTCAAGAAGAAATGCTTCAATTAGGATTTGTTGTTGAGCATATTGAAATTAATAAAGAATTGGACAAAATTGAGGGAGAAATTCAATCCTATTTAAGAAAAATAGAGCAAACTGATATTGATGCTGCCAAGGATGGAATAGCTGATGTACAGGACCGAATTGAGCACATCTATGATTGTTTAGAAAAGGAAGCACTCGCAAAAGGGATTGTGCAAAAAGAAATGCCTACAATCGAACCACATATATGGGAGCTCGAAAAGCAAGCGACAGAAACTAAGGAAGAATCAGAAAGTGTCCAACAAATTTATCACTTAAAAGAAAAGGATTTAGAAGACCAACGTAAAATTGAGAAAAAGGTAGCGCAAATCACTGCCAAATATGAGGGATTAGTAAAAAGGCTAGAGGAAAACAACGAGCCTGCTACAAAGTTGCGCGATGATTTAGAAGAGATAAAAGAAAACATCCAAAATGTGAATGAGATGTACAATAATTTTATGGAAATGATGCATACACTTCGTAAGGATGAGCGTGAAGCAAAAGAGAAAATTACGCAAATGAAGAAAATGCTTGTTGAGGCAAGGGCGTTAATTAGAAAAAATCATTTACCAGGTCTTCCTGCTAGTCTTATGCGCACATTTGATACAGCTGAATCAAATGTAAAGGCTGTTGCATTTAAGCTGGAGGAATCACCACTTGATATGTATGCGGTAAATAATTTATTAGAAGAAGCCGAAAATGCTGTAAACAAAGCACATGAACAAACAGAGGATATTGTTGAAAAAGCAGTTTTAGTTGAACGTCTAATTCAATATGGCAATCGTTATCGAAGAAAAAATGCCATTTTATCGGCAAAATTATTGGAAGCAGAACAAGTTTTTCGTATGTATGATTACGATTTAGCGCTAGAACAAGCGGCAACTGCACTCGAGGAAGTGGAACCGGGAGCTTTCAAAAAAATAGAAAAATTACTAAATACTAGTACATTATAAAAACGGCTGACCTCTTTTGGTCAGCCGTTTTAAATTACGCAGCTTTAAGCTGTTTTTTCTTAGCTTTTTTGATTAATGAAAGAATATACCCGAGCACAATACCGATTAAAGCAGGAATAATCCAGCCCACTCCATGATTATATAGTGGGAGAATTGATGCTAAGAGACTTCTTACCTTTTCACCAGCTAATCCTGCAAATACAAGACCGTCTAAAATACTAACGATGCCTGTGCCTACTACTCCGCCAATATAAACATAGCGAGACCGATTAAACAAACGGTCAAGAAAGGCTAAAAATATAAGGGTGATGGCAATCGGATAAATCATCATTAGAACTGGTAATGAAAGTTTAATTAATTGTGTTAAACCTACATTGGCAACAAGCATGCTAAAGACTGATATGATGATTATAAGTGCTTGATAGGAAATCTTCGGCCATAGCTTATGGAAGTACTCAGCGCAAGATGTTACTAAACCAACCGAAGTTGTTAAACAGGCAAGGGTGATGGCTGCCCCGAGCATAATCGTACCGAAAATATCGTAATATTTCTTTGCTGCAATGGAAAGAATTTGTCCACCATTTTCAACTTGACCGACAACAGAAGCGCTTGTTGCACCAAGATAAGCTAAAGACAAATAAACAAGCATGAGTCCGATTGCAGCAATCAGACCTGATTTAATTGTTGTCATTGCTATTTTTTTACTATCTGTAACACCTAACTCTTTTACAGCTGAAACAACAACAATCGCAAAAACTAAGGCAGCAAGGGCATCCAAGGTGAGGTAGCCTTCGATAAAGCCCTTAAAGAAAGGGTTAGATGAATAAGCTTCACTTGGTCTTGGAATGGTTCCCATTGGGTTAAAAATCGCTTTACCAACTAAAACGGCGATTGTTACTAATAGGGCAGGTGTTAATATTTTGCCAATACGGTCCACTAGCTTGGACGGATTTTGCGCTAGCCAATATGTAATACCGAAGAAAATAATTGTATACATAAATAAGCTTATACTATTACTTGCTGCATCATTAGATAAAAATGGCGCAGCCCCGATTTCAAAAGCGACTGTCCCTGTTCTTGGAATAGCAAAAACAGGACCAATAGCTAAATATAAGATGATTGTAAAAATAATTCCGAAAATTGGATGAACACGAGCACCAAGCTCTTCGAAATCACCGCCATTTAAAGCAACGGCCGCTATCCCTAAAAGTGGTAAGCCAACGCCAGTGACTAGAAAGCCAATGATAGCTGGCCATAAATTTGTTCCAGCTTCCTGTCCAAGTAGGGGTGGGAAAATCATGTTGCCGGCACCGAAAAATAACGCAAATAGCATTAATCCTATTGAAAGGGTATGTTTAAAAGTCACTTGAAAACCTCCTGATGTAAAGAAAACGTCTGAATAGCGTAAATTTGCGTAACGTTTATCATCATATCATAATTTTTAGATAAATTGCTATATTAGAAAAATAATTAAATTTTGCGAATAATAAGACATAGAGGAGACTTTTTATATCTTACTTTCTAATTTTAATTTGCCTTCTTTTGTGATAATATATGTAAATGCAAATTTATCCGAGACTAAGGTGATTTGATGATTTATTTTGACAATAGTGCAACAATCTAGATTAGACATTGATATAACTGTATTTTATATGCATTATTTTTTACAAGTGACCAAAAAGTGACCATTAAAGTAAGTCGTTAAATAAATTACTAGCGTTCGCCTTATCACGTTCAGTTAAGTGACTATAAGTACCAATTGTTAATTTGATGTCACTATGTCCAAGTTGTTCCTGGATTATTTTAAAATTAACACCTTTACTAAGAGCGTAAGAAGCGTATGAGTGTCGTAGGCTGTGAAAGCTTATTTTCGGTAATTTGTATTTTTCCATTATTCTGTCCCACGCTACAGCCGCGGATTTAGGATGTTGCGGGTATCCATCGTCCCGAATAAATAAAAAGTTGATTGGTTCTCCGTTATCATCTTTCATAGGATTCCATGCACTGCCCATATCATCTCTCATCATATCTTGTTCTTCCACAAACGACTTTAGCTCCTTCATAAATTTATCTGGTACATCTACTATACGGGCTTTTTTATTTTTTGTTGGTCCTAAAACAAGTTTCTTGGTTTCTTTGTCGAATTGTAGCGATTTGTTAATTAATATGATATTCTTTTCAAAATCAATACATTCAGTGCGTATACCGCCGAGTTCACCCATTCGTAAGCCAGTAAGTACCGTTAATTTAATTTGCATTTTATGTTTTCTGTTCACGTGTTCAAGTACTTCGAATAATCGCCCTAATTGACATTCATCATAAAACTCTAATTCTTTATGTCTTTTCTCTGTGCGTGGACGCTTGGCTCCTTTCATTGGATTTTCTTTCAATACTTTCCACTCTACAGCAGTGGCAAAAATACTCTTGAGTACGACATATTTTTGAAGTGCCATATGGCTGCTATTTTCTTTCCATTTATTTATGCATTCAACTAGATGAAAAGTCTTGATACTTGCCAGTTTACGGTCTTTCAATTCATCCAAAATCCCACCATCTAAATGATATTTATAATCGTTCCGTGTTCTAACAGATAAATCAATTTTCACGTAATTATCCATCCAACGTTCAACAAACTGAGCAAATGTAATATTCTCTAACTTTTCTGTTTTCTCTTTATTTGCTACTTCGATTTCAAAATCGGTAATTGCCTTTTTAATAGCTCGATCAGATAAATTTTTCATCCGTACCGTTTTGAAAAATCGAATACGTTCGCCTGTTTCTTCATCATATCCATGTTCAACGGTTATCTTTATACCTGGTAAGCCTTTTTTATTGTGTTTAAGCTCTTCGTAACTAGCCACGATTTATTACCTCCGCATCTCAAAATAATCATCCTGTATATAGAATGTATGTTCTAATTTTGTTTAAAAAATTATTTACCTAAACTTTTCAACAAAGCAAGTTGTTTAGGCACACCATATTCTTCAATTGCTTCATGAACAGTAATCACATCGTCTACTGCCTCCTTTCGGCATAGTAATTCGACTGCAAATGTGTTTGCTTCAACTTCGATTTTATCCGTAGAAAAGAATGTGTGCTTTTTCAGGAAGGGTGTGTTGACATCTTGATGTAATATAGCATGGCCTAATTCATGCGCACAGGTGAATAGTTGTTTTCGTTCAGTAACTGCTTCGTTGATATGGATTACTTTAGTACGGTGAGTTCTACTATAATAACCATAAATTGACCCTAAAGGCTCAAAAACAATGGCTATTTTTAATTGACCTGCTATTTTATATGGATTACTCGTACCGTATTTTTTAATTAGTTGACCAACAAGCTTATTAATATCCATCAAGGTATCACCGCACTTTACTATCTATATCTTTTAGGAGTAAATTTCTGTTTTGCCATACGTTTAGTTAATCGTAAAGTATTCTCCCATGAAGCAATTAGCAACTCTCTATCCTCTTCGTTTAGTTCGTCCAAGATTTTTCCGTCAAAGGCTGCAAATGCATTGTCTACATCCTCACCATCAATTATTTTTTTGAGTTCTTTTTGGATAGCAAGTTCATCTTTTTCTGTTAAATCGTAGTATCGTTTTTTATCAGTGCGTCCAAGAAGGTAGTCAGTACTTACATCAAAGTAGTCGGCTACTTTTTCTAATTTGTCAGAAGAAGGGTTATTTTTCTTCCAAGAATAAAGGGAGTTTCTACTAAAGTTCAGTTTCTCTTCCAATTCTACAATTGATATTTTTTGCTCTTCACATAATTTTTTTACTCTGTCAAACGTAGTCATATCAACCATCCTAGCTACTCACATAAAGTAAATTAAAGATTTCTTTAATTTACATTTGACATCTATAAAAATCTTTAATATACTCTAAGTAAGCTATTTAATTAGCAAAAAAGACAACAGAAAAAGCAACCTTATAATAGTCATTTTATCGTTGGGGAACGGTTTAAAATGTTGATTTAACAGGCTTTTTGAAGTCTTATTTAGCTATGTCTTTAGTCTATAATTATCTTTAATTTTTGTCAATACAATTAGCTAATTAAATAGCTTTTTTAAAGAAATGTATAGAAGGGAGGTAAGAGAGGATGGTGGCAAAAAATCTTGAGAAATTAAATAAAGCAAAGGAGGATAGACAAAAAGCATTGGAAGTAAGTGAACGGATTGAAGAGTTGTTCCGTGAAAACAATCTTACAATCCGTCAAGCCAAAATAGCTTTAAATGAAGCGGAAAAGAAATTAGTCAATGTAGTTATTCGTTAGGTTCAAAGTTTTCCAATATAAATTTTACAGATTCAAAACAGTCCTCATACTTTGAGGCTAAATCATCGATGTCATAAACAACATGTTCAAAATCATGTGTTTTCTCTAAATGTAGCATGACAATATCATGAATGATTTTATTTTTATCCACAAATAACACCTACCTTTCTACTAAACATTCTAGCAGAAAGGTAGATGAGAGGAGGGAATAAATTGAATCAATTACAACCAATTACTAAAAACGGAATGAGGGTTCTAACTTCAACACAATTAGCGGAAGTATATGGAACTGATAATAAAACTTTAAGTAAAAATTTTGAAAGGAATAAAGACAGATACAAGCCTGGTAAACACTTTATTAAGTTAGAAGGTGTTGATTTAAAAGAATTTAAAGCCAGTCGTCAAAATGACGAAAGCCTTAAATTTGTATCTGTTCTCTACCTCTGGACAGAGAAAGGCGCATGGCTTCATGCCAAGTCCATCAATACTGATGAAGCATGGGATGCTTATGAAATGTTGGTAGATGACTATTACAACATCAAGGAACAAATTCCTCTGCCAACTGCTTCTATCGAATATATGAGGGCGAGAAGTTTACTCCAATGTCTGAAAGAATATGGGGATGTACTCAATCAAGAATCGAACAATGTGATACAGACACATATTGTTCAGTTACTCACTGGTGACACGTTACCTGAGTCAACTCTGATTAAACAAGATTGGTACACGACAAAAGATGTGGCTGCAATTGCGAGAGTGGAACCACAAAAGATTGCTTGGCTTTCCAAGAAACATGGGATTCGTTCAGATTCAAGATACTGCAATTTTAAACAAAATCAAAATAGTGGCAGGTTTTACTTACCAGTGAAATACAACGAGGCTGGCAAGACAAAATTGTTAAGTTTGCTAGGTTCCATACGTGCTATTCAGTGAAAGTGAGGTGACATTATGTCAGAGGATTTAGGGGCACAAGTTAGATCGGAGTTATTCAAACGCAAGATGAAGCAAAAAGACCTTGCTGATTTAGTCGGGATTTCAAACGCTTATTTATCCGACATTATCAACGGTCGTAAAGATGGTCCAAAGGCTCAAGAACATATTAAGCATATTCGTAAAATTTTATGTATTTAGAAGCGAGGTGAGTTAGTTGAGAAAAGTAAGAGGAGCTAAAAAAGTATCTTCATATCTTGACTCTATTGGATGTCCAGTTAGCGAATCAACTATTTTTCGCCTTATGCGAACGAATGATATCCCTTTTTCAAGACCTGCGCCAAGAATAGTTATTTTCGACCTCGATGAGATTGATAAGTGGATTGGTACGGGGTCGATGGTTAAGACGAATCAAGAGGAGGCCAACCAAAATGACTCAAACACAGCTTGATTTAAAAGAATTAGAATCCAAAACGTCAGCTGAATTTATTGCTGAAATCAAGAATGCACTTGTTGACTATACTGGCGAGACCATTCCAATCAAGTTTGTTCGTATCAGCGAGTATAAACAAGAAAACCCCAACATTGATAACCTTAACGTGTTAATGATAGTTGGCAGTACTTGTCATAAATTTTATTTTAGTAGGTTGCAAGATTTTTTTTTACACGATTGCCTTAACATATTTGATGTGCTTGAGTTTGCTGAAATGTTTAAAGAATATTCAAGCACTGTTCCAGGATCATAGCTCCAAAATTTTTTAACCTTTTTGCGGAAAAATCAGCATAACTTACTAAGTTATGCATCAACGACATAAAGTATTCCAGTTATTTTGAGAGGCAGGTGAAAACAATGCCAATAAGCAAAGAACTTTTAGATTACGTTGCAGACGGTGACCTACACGCAAAACTAGCAAACGTTGGCTACTCAACGGACCTGCGAGAAATCGTCACTGTTGGTCAAATGCTAGAGCATTACAAAGGAGAGTGAGTAGATGCGGCGTAAACGTTTAACACTGAAACGCTTTAGAAAGTATCGAAGATTGATAAGTATTCGCATACAGCGTGATTGGGAGTCGATGCAATACAGGCCGTTATGGTTTCCAAGAAAAGCTGTAACAACTAGACGATTTATGAAGAAGTACAATTTTAAACTTTGAAAGGAGATGAAAGACTTGAAAAAAGTAGAGTTAACGATTGAGGAAAATATAAAATATCGCGGAGAAGTCATCATTAAACAGCCTAACACAATGAATGATGACGAGTTGGAAGAAATTGTAAGAAAGGTTGAAAAAGAGTGCAAATATGATTCTGCGAAAGATGTTGCTTATGTTTTGGAAAACACGTATGGAATTAATGTTTTAGAAGTATCATCAGGTTTTCCTGATAGTCCTGATGATTCTGAACTTGAGATTGTAGACATAACAGATATTTGATTTATCAAATTTTTTGTTCGGACTGATAGCTAAACGTGACGGTAGCGACGTTAGTAAATAAAAAGGCAGGTGAAATGAATGCCAGATGAACAGTTAGAGAAGTTGGGAGATTACTTTGTACACATTGGTATCAAAGAAAAATACGGTATCACTTTTGAATTGTTTGTTGAGCTTACCAAAGCCGGGCGGTGGAAAAAATTTATACAGTAAAGGAGTTTGTAAGAGTGACAGAGATTGAAAATCATCCAATTGAAGATGTGTTTGGGTTAGAGATTTATCCAGGTGATGTTTACTACAAATTTGGAAATGACATTGTAAATGAAAATAATTTACAAAGATATCTCATCGAAAAGCAGCAGGTCGAATGTTTCAGAGCGCGAGATTAAAAAAGACCACTCTGCAAAGTGGCCTAAAAAGAAATTATTTTTCACAGACATTATAGCATGAAATGGGGGGATTTACATTAGACGTCAAATCAAAGGCTTTGAGGGACTATATGAGGTTGATGAATATGGAAATGTATATTCACTTATAACTACAACATCGAGGCGAAAAGGACTTATAAAACCATATATAAACACTGGTGGTTATTTAAGGGTTAATCTTTATGACAAAAACGGAAAAGTAAAGAAAAAATATGTTCATAGATTAGTTGCCGAAGCGTTTGTTGGTAATCCAAATAAGTTGCCAGTTGTAAATCATAAAGATGCAGTTAAGAAAAATAATTTTCATCAAAATTTAGAATGGTGTACTCAAAAAGAAAATATAAAACACTCTCATGAATTGGAATTGCAGCCAAAACCAATACCTACTTATGTTGATGGGAAAAGATATAAGAGTATGAAAGAAGCGAGTATATCATTGGGATTAAAACCTTTTAGAGTTGCTCATGAACGAATGAAACGTGGATTCGAATTTTCAATAAGAGGTCGCCGTATAAAGGTTGGTGATGCGCAATGTCAAGGTTAAAGCTATTTCCACATCAAGAAAGAACTTTGAATGAAACTTATGATTTTAATAGGGTGGCTTATTACCTTGACATGTGACAAACGGGTCTTGGGAAAACATTCGTTGGTAGTGAAAAAATGTGGGAACTTAATACTCCTTATAATTTATTAATCTGTCAAAAATCAAAGATAGATGATTGGGTAGAACATTTTAAACAACACTATGACGGTTACAACGTGATACGGTTCGACAAGCAGCTTTTAGAAAACATTCCGGCTGAAAGCATTTTAGTAGTTAACTACGAAACCGCTTGGAGAAGAATGGAATTACTTAAACTACGAGATTTCACTCTAATGTTGGACGAGTCGTCCAAGATTAAAAATGAGAAGTCCAATCAAACAAAATTCATACTGCAGCTTAAACCAGATGGTGTCATTTTACTAAGTGGTACACCTATTGGTGGTAAGTATGAAGAAATTTGGAGCCAGTGTAGGTTGCTAGGTTGGAATATTAGTAAAGAACTATTTTACAAGCAGTTTGTTATCCAGGAATGGGACGATCGCAACCAAAAGTATGTCATAACCGGTTACAAGAACATTGACCGTTTAAAAGCAAAGTTAAGGAAACACGGTGCCATATTCATGAAGACTGAAGAAGCGTTTGATTTGCCTGAACAAAACTTCATTCAGTTTAAAGTTGAATCTTCCAAAGAATACAAACAATTTTTCAAAGAGCACATTGTTGAAATTGGCGATGAAGTATTAGTTGGAGATACAACATCTAGTAAAAGGCTTTATTTACGGATGCTGTGTGGTCATTATAACGAAAACAAATTAAGAGCCTTTGAAGATTTAGTTTCCAGTACAAATGACAGATTAATAGTTTTTTACAATTTCAAAAAAGAGTTGCTGAAATTAAAAGAGATTGTATCAAAATTTGAAAGACCAATCTCAGAAGTGAATGGTGATGTTAAGGATCTTTCTAACTACGAAATGAAAGATGATTCAATTACCTTAATACAATACCAAGCAGGTGCGAAAGGTCTTAACCTTCAAAAATCTAACAAGATTGTATATTTTACTCCAACGGATAAATGTGAAGATTGGATGCAATCACAAAAAAGAACACATCGTATAGGTCAAAAATCAACATGCTTTTACTACCAATTAATTTGTAAAAACTCAATAGAAGAAAAAATGTATGAAGCGCTAAGTAAAGGTGTTGATTTCACTGATTTTCTATTTGAAAAGGTGATGAATGATGCAGGACTTGACTGGCAATAAATTTCACAGATTAACAGTGTTAGGTTTTATAAGAAAAGATAGACATTACAATTCGTATTGGTTATGCCGATGTGATTGCGGAAATGAAACTGCTGTTACAGCCGGTAGATTACGAAGTGGACATACTAAATCGTGCGGCTGTTACTCAATCGAAAAGGCAAAGGAAACCTGTATAAAAAGAAATACAACACATGGTTTATCTGAACACAGGCTTTATAACATCTGGTGCAATATGAAAGAACGATGTTTTAACCCAAATAATCCAGATTACATCAAATGGTATGGTTCAAGAGGAATAACGATCTGTGATGAATGGAAAAATAGCTTTCAATCTTTCTATGACTGGGCGATAAACAACGGTTATTCAGATGAATTAAGCATTGATCGTAAGGATGTTAATGGAAATTATGAGCCTGGTAATTGTAGGTGGGCTACAGCAAAAGAACAAGTTAAAAATCAAAGGAAGAGAGTGGTAAACAAATGAGTACGGAGCTACAAGTCAAAACTATTAATTTAACACCAGCTGTCGTTGAATTTAACTTTGATGAGTTATCAGCAGTTTTAGATGAGCAACTAAAAAAATATGAAGGTCTTACTTTTACTGAAAAAGATGCAGCTGCTTGTAAGAAAACTATTACAGAACTAAACAAAGGTAAAAAAGCATTAGATGACTACCGTAAGGAAACTAAAAAGAAGCTAACGGAATCAGTAACAGCTTTTGAAAATCAATGTAAGGAACTGGGTGCTAAATTCGATTCTGTTATCAATCCATTGAAAGAGCAACATGATGAGTTTGAAAATCAGCGTAAAGAAGAGAAGCGAAAGCAAATTCAAACAATTATTGATGGATTACTTGAAAAAGAAGGATTGAATGGAAAATTTGCTGCTCAGTTAATCATTCCGGATGAATATTACAACAAAGGTAAAGCAATGAAAGCTATTAGGGATGAGTTAACAACTAAAGCGGAGTACCTTGGAATACAACAAGATAAGGAAGATGCTGATAAAGAAATTATTAGAATGACAGTTCAACAGGCTAATACAGTATTAGGTGTTAACTTGCCAGAGTCAGTATATTTTAATCTACTTGACTATAAAACCGTTGAAGAAATTAGAGCGCAAATTCAAGCGGATGGTGAAAAAGAAGGTGCCGACAGAATTGTTAAAGTACCAGTGATAACGACAAAACCAACAACTAATAAAACCGCTGGGTTTTTCAAAGAAAAATATCAAGTGGAAGGAACCGAATCACAGTTAGATGCATTAGAAGAGTGGATGACAAGTCACAGCTTGACATGGAAAGTGATTGAAGAATGAAAGTGGTGATAAATTGATGATTCCAGAACACCGTAATGACCTTCTTGCGAGTTTAGTGCATGCCTATATGGCAAGTAAAATTCGTGAGGCTATTAAACAAGAAGTTGAAGAGCGATTAGGGGACGAAACAAATCAAGTAATGAAAGAAATCGAGCATTTTAATTTAATGAATGCAATTGATCGAGCACTTGATAACCGAGATAAGGAAGCATTCATGCAGCTAACGGGTGAATTACATGCGTGAGTCAGCATTTCAAAAGAAAGTAATTCAGTTTTTAAAAGATAACGGTGCCTATTATATAAAGTATTGGGCGGGGTCTCAATACACCAAGGAAGGTGTTCCAGACATCTTGGCTTGTATAGATGGTACGTTCCACGGGATTGAATTAAAAACAGATGTTGGACAACCTAGTAAGCTGCAACTTTATAACATTCGTAAAATAAAAGATTCAGGCGGTGAAGCTTATATTTTAAGACCAAAAGATTTTGAATCTTGGAAAGAGAGGTGGTTTTAGGTGAAGAGATATAAAGAAATATCACTTGCTGAGTTGTTCGAATTAATTATGAAAGATGAAATAAAAGAAATATATGTAAAGAATAATGGAAACTTGGAACCGGCTTCCAAATATAATTGGTCACTGACAGAATTTAAAAAGTACAAGTGGTTTAAGCGTGAGGTGATGGAGTGAGCAATAAAAAAGTATTAATAGACTTAGGTACTGTGAGAATCTCTGAATATGACAGCATGAACGTAACTGTGGAACGTCTTGAAGAAGTGTTCAATCCAATAGATAAGTCTACATCAATGAAATGGCGATTTAAAGGTTATTCAAGTACCATTTTGAACGCTTTAAAACTAATCAATACAAGAGAATTACTCGTTGAAAAAAAAGCCGTCAGCGACTTAAACAGCTATTTAAAATCGGTCGAGGATTCGAACCGAAAAATTTATTTAGCAATAAATAAAGTTCAAAAATCAACCAAGGAAGTATTGGAAGTGATGAAAACATGACTCAATACTCATACAGCCGTGTATCACTATTTGAAGATTGTCCCTATCACTTTAAGTTGCGTTACATTGATAAATTAACTGAATTACCGAAATATGATGCGGATAATCCATTAATCATTGGTTCAGCACTTCACAGGGGTATTGAAACTAATGTGGAAACAGCTTTGGAAGAATACTACAACGCATTTCCAGTGTTAACGGATGAAATTATCAATGAAGCGATAAAGCTAGAAGTATTGATTCCTAAAGTTAAAGATTACTTGGATAAAAATTTTCAAGACTTTGAGTTGATCCATGAATACGAGATTAACACTGAAAACTATAAGGGATTCGTGGATTTAATCTTAAAGGCACCAGATGGAACTTGTATGGTGATGGACTTTAAGTATTCCAATCATATTAAAAATTACATGGATTCTGGACAGTTGCATATTTATAAGCACTACTTAGAAGATGATGAATTTGATGTACAACGATTAGCCTATTTGTTTGTTCCAAAAACATCATTAAAGCAAAAAGACAACGAGGATTTGTTTCACTATCGCAAACGAATTGTCCAAGCTGTTGAAGAATCACAACTAACATTGGTGCCTATTGAATATGACAACATGAACGTGATTTATTTTCAAAACAGCATTAGTAATATTGAATCGGCAACGGAATGGCCAAAAAACACAAGTGGAAATTGCTTCAGCTGCAATCCAAAATTTGCACCAAATTATTTAGAACTAATTACAAATGAAAAAGGAGAGGTTTTAATGGCATTACCTAAAAATGAACGTCGCGAAAGAAAGATTGATACTAAGCCGGACTTTTGGATTTATGCAGACAGCTATGTTGGAAAAAGTACTTTTGTGGATAATGTGGATAACGTGTTATTCCTTAACACTGATGGAAATACGGACAATACTACAGCACCAGTAATTGCGATTAAGGATGAGGTAACTAAAACAGGTCGTGTTACAAATCGCAAATTAGCATGGGATGTTTTCTTGGAAACTATTAGTGACTTGGAAACAGAAGAAAACGATTTTGAAGCTGTGGCACTAGACTTGGTTGAGGATCTGTATGAACATTGCCGGATTTATGTGTTTGATAAAAACGGATGGGAACATGAATCTGATGGATCATATGGTAAGGGATGGTCAAAGGTAACAACGGAATTTAACAATGCTATGAAGCGATTAAAAGC
Organism: Bacillus sp. (in: firmicutes); assembly: GCA_012842745.1. Lineage (NCBI taxonomy): Bacteria > Bacillati > Bacillota > Bacilli > Caryophanales > Bacillaceae > Bacillus > Bacillus sp. (in: firmicutes). Next base: position 107,493 of record DUSF01000035.1, read on the forward strand.
ATTAGGATACCAAATCATCTATATCAGTAAGGAAAAAGTTGAGGAAATCACTCTTAAAGGTGGGGCAAAACGGACCACATTTAAGCCTAACATCAATGATAAAGTCGCTAATTTCTTAACTGGTACCGTGGACCTTACATTAAGAGCATTCGTTAATTCAGATGATGAACGATTCCTGCAGCTGGCAAAAAAGCAAAATGTATTTGGTGGCGGCCGCTTTGATTTCCAAGTGGATGTCATTCCACTAGAAATGGATGCCTTTATTGAAGAATTAACTGCAGCACAGGAAGGTAAAGCGACTAAGAAGAAAGCGGCACCTGCGAAAGAAAAGCAATCAGATGACAAGCCTAAGCGTGAAAGAAAGAGAAAAGATTCAGAGCAAGAATCTACAGAAGTTTTCGAGGAAGATTCGTATTTTTACCATCCAGAAAGTGACTCTTACGTGATGTACAAAAAAGGTGATGAAACTCCAACTGGAATCGATTTTGCACATTGTGAACCAGTAACAAAAGAGGAATATGACGAAGGGATTTTTGAACAAGAAGCAAATGCCACTGACGAGCCACCAAAACGTGAAAGACGTTCTCGTAAATCTGACAATGAGGACGAAAAAGAGGATGAAAGCGAAGTACCTAAGAGAGAGCGCAAACGTAGACAACGTGAAGCGGTTGACGATACGCCACCTGGTGAAGAATCATCCGCAAAAGAACAAACTGAAGAGGAACCACCGGCAAAACGTACACGCCGCCGCCGTTCTTAATATAAAAATCTATAACTATTGGAGGTTATGAAAATGGCAAAATATGAATTGAATACAAAGGAACAACACTTCGCAACAACTCGTTTGGAAGCTGAAGCAATCGTAACTGAAGCAAAAGAGGACAAGCATTTAATAATGCACAAAATTGCTGAAAAACACAACAAATATGGTGAGTATTTCTTAGTTGATTTAACTTTTTCTTACAATACACCAAAAGAAATCATGGGGGTTGAATAATTATGACAACATTCGATTGGAGCAAATTTGATAAACAAGTAGATGTTGAGGCATTAGCAGCTGATGTAAAGGAAGTAGAGGAAAACGGTGGACTTGGTGATCTTGAGCCTGTTCCTGATGGGGAGTATGAGGTTGAAGTTGAAAAGATGGAATTAACCCAATCAAAAAAAGGCGACCCAATGTTATCAATTTGGTTTAAGATTTTAGAAGGAGATTTTGGGGGACAACGCATTTTCTACAATAAGGTGATGCAGCCGCAAAATGATCGTGCATTTGGATTACAAGTTCATCAAAATAATGAAATGTTGCGTGGCATTTGGGATTGTGAAAAAGATGATGTTGAATTTAAAGGATTTTCAGATTATGCGGAATTAGTGATGGACATCCATGAAGATATTGATGGTAAGTTTGAGTATTTGCTTGAAAAAGGCACAAATAAAGACGGCTACGATACATTCGAGATTTTAGAAGTATTTGAAGTTTAAATATTGGGAGCTACCACGCTCCCTTTTATTTTAGGGGTTGATATTTTGAACAAGCGTAAAAGGGTAAAACGTTTGAAAAAAGCAATCAAAAGGCGAAGTAAATTAAGGCTTGAAAAAGCCTGGAGAAATATTTGGGTTAAAAATGGATTTTTGAAAGGGTGATTATAAATGAAAAACACATTGGGTGATTTACAAAATCATTTATTTGCGCAGCTAGAGCGATTAGGGGATGAAGAACTAGTTGGTGATAGGTTAGCAGAAGAAATTAACAGGGCAAAAGCAGTTACTGATGTTGCAACTCAAATTATCGCAAACGGTACTTTAGTATTAAAAGCAAAAACTGCGTATGAGGAAAACATTGCAGCTAATGCGGTGAAACCCAAAATGCTGGAGGGGTAAAGGTGGCCCATAAATATACAGAAGAACAAGCTGAATTTATTCGTAAAAATGTTAAAGGTATAACCAGTAATGAGTTAACCAAGAAATTTAATGAGCATTTTGGATTGAATATAGAAGTCCGAAAAATACGAGATTTCATGAAAAATCACGGATTGACTAATGGGGTAAATAGTCAATTTAAACCAGGTCAAACTCCTGCCAATAAAGGAACAAAAGGTTTATACAATGTCGGAGGTAATAGTACTTCATTTAAAAAAGGTCAAAGGCCAAAAAATTATAAGCCAGTAGGTACTGAACGTGTAGATCGAGACGGCTATGTCCTAATAAAAGTATCTGACGAAGGGGCATGGCATGAACGATGGAGACTAAAGCAAGTTGTTGTTTGGGAAGAAGCAAACGGACCAATACCAAAAGGTCACTGTTTGTTGTTCCTAGATGGAAATAAACAAAACGTGTCATTAGATAATTTGCAATTAATTACTCGTGGACAACTTGCACGATTAAATCAAAATAAATTAATTACAGATAATGCCGAACTAACAAAAACGGGCATTATCATCGCAGACATATATGGAAAAATTGGTCAACGTAAGAAAAAGAAGGTGTGATATTTAATGAATAAATGTTCGTTTTGCGGTAGAGAAAGTGAATCACCGACGAAGGTTGTTGGCGGTTACACCATTTTAGAATGTTGTGCCGATTGCGAAAATGAAATTGAATATTTAATAAAAAAGGTGATACAAATGAGCTTTCTATTGTTTAATTTACTTTTGTATTTTTTAGTAACAATGTTTTGAACATTGCTACTAACCGTCGTACTACTTCTTTTTAAAGTACGATCGGAACTTAAGTAAAATTCCTTTGAGTGAAATTTTTATTTCAAGATTCACTCCGCAGCTCATTTGCACCACCGCCTTTATTAAATATTCAATTTTTCAAATATAGTTTAGACACAACTTTTCTTAAATATACACATGGTTATTAATAAAGAAGGTGATTTCATGAAATGTCCAATATGCAACGGCAAAACGAAAGTTTTAAACAGTCGTGTAAATGGAAAAGGCATTCGCAGGTATCGTGAATGTCTCGAGTGCCTTACTCGTTTTCATACGAATGAAACCATTGACATTCATTCGCTCGATCCTTATTTACGAGGTTATGTATTGAGGAAAACAGGTGATATGTAATGCTCTTTTATGACTTTGAAGTGTTTAAATATGATTGGCTAGTTGTCATTACTGATACGGATACAAAAAGTGAACACGTTTTTGTAAATAATGCGCAAGCTTTAATTGAGTACTACAACGAGCATAAAAATGACATTTGGGTAGGTTACAATAGCCGACACTATGACCAATACATTTTGAAAGGCATTGTATGTGGATTCAAGCCGCAGGAAGTAAATGAATGGATTATTGTCAAGAAAGAACCAGGATGGAAGTTTTACAAAGACTTCTGGAAGATACAACTTTTCAATTACGATGTCATGACCAATAAATTACGATCACTCAAGCAGCTGGAAGGTTTCATGGGCCATGACATAAGAGAATCATCCGTGTCATTTGATACTGACCGTAATTTAACAGATTCCGAGATTCAAGAAGTCATTAAATACTGCCGACACGATGTTCATGAGGCCATGCACATATTTATGGAAAACTTGGAGGAATTTGAATCGCAAATTGAGCTTCTAAAAATGTTCAATCTACCTTTACGTAATATCTCAAAAACAAAAGCTCAATTGTCGGCAACTATTTTAGATGCAAAACAACCATTATTTCCGAGGGACGATGAATTTAATTTCTCGTTCCCTCCAACACTACGCATCGATAAATATACGGAAGTCCTAGATTTTTATAAAGAAAATAAGGATTATAAAAAAGTTTTAGAAATTGATGTCGCAGGTGTACCGCACTTGTTCGCTTGGGGTGGAGTCCATGGTGCAAGAAATAACTACATTGGCACTGGTCATTTTATCAATATAGATGTTGCGTCATATTATCCTGCCCTGATGATTGAATACGGATACTTGTCCAGGAACGTTAAAAATCCTGAAAAATTCCGAGAAATCAGGGATAGACGTTTAGAATATAAAGCAGCTAAAGATAAGCGCCAGGCACCTTTAAAAATAGTCATAAATGGAACTTTTGGAGCAATGAAGGATAAATATAACGGACTATATGACCCATTAATGGCCAACAATGTTTGTATTGGCGGGCAAGTTTTATTGTTGGACTTAATTGAGAAGTTAGAGCCTTACTGTACACTTATTCAAGCAAATACCGATGGGGTCCTGGTTAAATTACATCACTATAATGACTACGAGTTAATTGATGATATTTGCTACGAGTGGGAACAACGGACCAAGATGGAACTTGAATTTGAGGAGTTTGTCAAAGTCATCCAAAAAGACGTTAATAATTACATCGTTGTAGACGCTGATGGGAAGTACAAGTCTAAAGGATCATATGTTAAAAAATTAAACAACTTAGATTACGATTTACCAATCGTGAATGAAGCAATTGTAAATTATTTTGTTAAAGGCATCGATCCTGAAGATACAATTGCCAGTTGTACGGACTTAGTTAAATTTCAAAAAATCGTAAAAGTAAGTGGTAAATATGATTATGCGGTCTATGGAAATAAACGAATGAATGAAAAAGTGTTTCGGGTGTTTGCGAGCTTAGACAAAAATGATAAGGAGCTGCGGAAAGTAAAAGATGGGCTTGCTGAAAAAATAGCATATGTTCCTGAACACTGTTTCATTATCAATGATGATGTGAACGTGATGGAAATACCGAGTAAGTTAGACCATTGGTGGTATTTAGAATTGGCAAAGAAGAGAATTAATGATTTTTATGGGGATGAGTATTAATTTGAGTTCTTTTCGTGGGAATATTCCATTACCTTTAATAAATGTTCTATTCCAAGTAAAAAAGTCAGTATTAAAGTAGCTTTTAATAGGCTGTCATCAATAGATTTCAAGAAATCAATGATGCTTTCAGTTTTTTCAACATCTCTAGCTAAATATTGAATTGTTAAAAATGTTCCAGTAAACAGATAAAATATACCTTTAACTCCTTGAATAAATCTAGAAATTCTTAACAAATAAAACACATCCAATCTAACTTTTTATACCATTCTATCATGAAAGTAGGTGATTAACATTTATAAAGGCTACCTGAAAGGTTTCGGAAAACATGCGGCAACCAGTTTTAAAGATGGTGCTAAGTTACTATCCTATCATACTGCCAGAAAAGAAGATTCCTATGTTGGTATTTTGGAAGATGACTACATTATGGTTGATGTTGATGATATCGATGCAGCTGATATATTACTAGACATAGTAGATGATAAAAATATTCAATGCTCAGTCCTGGAAACCGATAATGGATATCATTTTTACTTCAAAGGTTATGACATAACGGCAAATAAAATTAAGTGGTATTCCAACATAGGGTTACTTTGTGATTATAAGTTAGGTATTAAAAATACCGCGGATCCACTCAAAATTAATGGCAAAACAAGAAAATGGATTCGAAAAGCTGACAATCATGAACCGTTGCCAGTGTGGTTATATCCATATAGTAATAAAAATCCTAACCTAACAAAGTTAACTGAAGGTGACGGCCGGAACGATAAATTATTTACCTACATTTTAAAAATGCAGTCTCAAGGAATGGCAAAAAAGGATATAAAAGATACCATATTCATCATTAACAAATACATCCTAGAAGAGCCAGTGGAACAACGTGAACTAGATATTATTCTTCGTGATGAAGCATTCATGAAAGAGTCTTTTTTTATAAAAGGCTCTTTCCAACACGAAAAGTTCGGTGATTTTCTTATAAATGAGCATCATATTTGTAAAATAGCTAACGTACTGCACATTTACCAAGATGGTGTATACAGTGATAAACAGGAATACATTGAGGGCGCCATGATTAAGCATATTCCCAATCTCAAACGTATGCAGCGTCAAGAAACATTGGCATACTTACAACTGAAAGCGAAAGAAAAAAACTTCTCATCTACCAAATATGTGCCAGTTAAAAACGGAGTATTTAATTTGGAAACATGGGAATTAGAAGATTTTTCACCTGATATTATCACAAGAAATAAAATACCAGTCGCTTACATAAAGGATGCCTACTATGATGTGACTGATAAAACATTATCAAAGCTGGCTGTAAATGACAAAAAAATACGGGCAATTTTAGAAGAAATCTTGGGTTATATTTTATTCCGCCGTAATGAATTTGCAGCAATGTTTGTACTAACTGGGGGTGGAAGTAATGGAAAATCGTCATTTTTAAAGATAATTCGTGAACTAGTAGGTTCGGAAAATACATCTTCACTTGACTTGAAAGAGCTAGACCAGCGATTTAAAACCGCCGAACTGTTTGGAAAGTTAGTTAATATTGGTGATGATATCGATAAGGCATATATTAAAAGTACAGGCGTGTTGAAAAAACTCTCTACTGGTGAAGCATTAAACGTTGAGCGAAAAGGAAAGGATCCATTCGATTTTACGAATTATGCAAAACTCATTTTCTCAGCTAATGAAATGCCGCGTATTAATGATTATTCAGATGGGTTGGGCAGACGGTTGCAGATTGTCCCATTCAAAGCAAAATTCAGCGCAAATGATGATGATTTTGACCCCTTTATTACTGATAAATTACTGTCAGATGAATCTATGCAGTATGTACTTAATTTAGCGTTAAATGCGCTGAAGCGATTACTTAAAAACAAACAGTTTACGAAATCGAAACTAGTCGAACGGGAAATGGAAAAATACCAGGAAGAAAATAATCCGATTATTAGTTTTATCAATAATGAAGAGGTTGATTTGGAACGTGCAGTCGTCAAAGATGTCTATGATATGTACAGATTGTATTGTTCTGACAATGGGTATCAAGCAGTATCATTGGCAAAGTTTAGTAGTCAAATAAGACAATTATATGGGTATATTTCAGATTCAAAATATGTTGATGGAAAATCTAAAAGAATTTATGTAAAAGAAGAATGATTTTTGCGTTTTCCCAAAGTTGTGAAATAAAAATGGTCATGAAAATGGCTAAAATTTTGACCGTTTTTTGGTCAAATACTTTTTTTTAACCATTGATATAACTGAATCTGTCAAAACGTCATGACCGAAATTTGGTCAAAAAATCACCTATTTTCGTGACAATTTTGACGGTTTTTATGTAAAAAACATCTTAAGTCTGTGAGGTTGTGAGGAATGTGTGAGGTCTGTAAGTATTGACATATAAGGGTTTGTTTAGTTCTCACAGGCCTCACAGATAAAATCACCTTCTTAAATAATTTATATATAAATAAATAAAAAATTAATTCTATATAAAGAAAAATAGGGGGTAAACCTGTGAGAAAATACCCAATATGGGTATGATGAAACCAATCATATCAAGGCTTTGAGTGTCTCACAGGTTTGAAGTATTACTGTGAGGAGTCTGTGAGAAATTTTGTGAAATAAGGCAGGTGAGCATGTTGTATGAATGGCTGAAAGAGTATCAGAGATTAGAAGAAGAAATTGTTTACTTAGAATTTGAATTGACACGAAATAAAAGGGAATTACGAAGATGGATTCAAGGTGATTTGCGAAATGTTAAATTAGACCGTGAATCAATTGCGGCTAATCTTGAAGAAGTCATTGTCAATATTGAATATGAATTAGCACATAAAATGAATGATTTATATGATGCCAAAAAGCTAATTAGTAAATTTAAAGGTTTAGAAAATAAAATATTATTTAAAAAATATGTTGAAGGAAAAACGTTAACTGAAGCTGCTTATGAGCTAGGATATACACCAGGATATATTTACAACAAACATGCTCAAATTATTAAAATGATTGATTTTGCACTTCACATAAACTTAACTTAAGCTTGTGCCATAGAAAGTATTGAAAATCCGATTTATATTAATAGCATAGAATTCTATCAAAAAAAGACATCATCACGACTTATTGAGATGGTGTCTTTTTAAATATAAAAATACAACAACCTATCTTCCTTGTTGACATATGTAAATATAAGTGTTAAAATAAGGATATACAAAGAAGGGAGGTGTAAGGGTGGATGTGATAGAACTTATTAGAAATCTCGTTCTAATAGCGGCAGGACTAGTTAGTATCTATAAGGACTTGACGTTAATCAGAGAGAAGAAGAACGAGAAAAAGAAAAAGCGCTCCACGAAGAAGCGCAAGTAACCATAACAGGGAGAACAATCTCCCTGACCATAATAACAGTATATCACATTCTCCCTAAAATTATGAAAAAATTCATGAGTGCCTTTTCAAGTTCGGACGGTTTGCTTATTATTATTTTCTTTTTGTTCTTAGCTGATTTAGATTTCAGTAGCATGACGGTATTAAGCTGGATTACTTTAGTAACATTATCAATCGCAATGGTGGTGATCGTGTGGAAAGCAATCTACATGGGCAAGAATTGATATTCAAAACCGTTGATGAGTTTAAGGCTTACATTGCAAACGAGGTAGTGAATACTGCAGAAGCATCTGAAATATTAGAATGTTCGAGGCAGAATATTAGCCAACTTGTTAAGTATGGCACACTTGTACCAATTAAGGCATTTGCTAGGGATTCGATTTTTTTAAGAAGCGAGATTGAACAACATAAATTGAAGATGAGGAAGAAGTGATGGCGTCACCAATAGAGGTGGTGCTTTTTTATTGGTGGTGTGAATATGAAGCAATACAAAACATACGAACAAAAAAGGACTTTCTACAAGAGTTCAGGCTGGGAAAAACTAAGACAGGAAGCTTTGAAACGCGACAACTATGAATGCAAAGAATGTAAGCGTCTTGGTCATGTACATGTTGACTCGAAAAAAATAGATGGTGAGCGCAAGTCAATTGAGTTGAACGTTGACCATATCAAAGAGATTGAAACTCATCCGGAGTTAGCTCTCGAACTTGATAATCTACAGACGCTGTGTATTCGTCACCACAATGAGAAGCATGGTCGATTTTCTAAAAAAGAAAACAAATGGACTCATGACGAAAGATGGTAGGTACCCCCCGTCAAAAAATTTTGTGAAAATGAAAAACCATGGGGACCGTAGGTGGGGTCAACTCTCTGAAAATATTTAAAATAAGACATTCACATTAGGGGGATGTATAGTGGGGAGGGGCAAATGAGAAAGGTAAATCTAGCAAAACTGAAAAAGCAATTATTAGCACGAATTGATACTGAAGATTTATTGGAAGTGAAAAAAGTAAATGATTTAATTCGTCTGCATGAATTGGATGCAGCGTGCGATGAAGCAATTGCACGTGATGGTGTAAGTATTGTCATCGAGAACGGTTCACAGAAATTTATAAAGAGTCATCCCAGTATGAATGAAAAAATGAAAATTAATGCTCAAAAAATCGCACTGGAGAAATCAATAAAATTTAAATTAAAGGCGGCCCCTGCCCCAGCAGCATCTTCTGTGAAAAGTAAACCGAAACGTGGTAGTTTACTTTGATTAGTTATCCATACATCGAAGAATATATTCACCAGTGGCGAGAAGGTAAAATTATTTTAAATAAGCGACGGATAAAACTACTTGAATTGATAGGGCGAGACATATTAACTGCCGATGACATGTATTTTGATAGTGAGCAAATTGAGAATTATATTGCTTTTACCGAGAAGTATTATTTTCCACTCACACTAACACAAAAATTCAAAACTTGTTTCATTTTCCTATATTACAAAGACGGCTCTTTGGTATTCGATGAACATTTAGACTATGAAGGTCGTGGCGGTGGTAAGACTGGACGTATTTCTACACTAGCAAATTATTTCATTAGCGAGTTGCATGGTATTGATAATTATAATGTATCTGTTGTGGCAAACAGTGAAAAACAAGCTAAAATGTCCTTTACAGAAGTTTTTAACACGATTGATAAAGACGACAGAATGAAAGAACATTTTTATCACAAAAAGGCATTAATTGAGTCTCGTATCACAAAATCAGTGTTTCAATATCATACGTCCAATGCAAATACAAAAGATGGTTTGCGTGATGGCTGTGTAATTTTTGAGGAAATTCATCAATATGAAAATTCCTCCACAGTTGATGTGTTTACCTCTGGTCTAGGTAAAGTATCAAATCCAAGAATCTTTTATGTTGGTTCGGATGGTTACGTTCGTGAAGGCTTTTTAGATAAATTGCTAGAACGAGCTGACAATATTCTAGACGGCCATGTAAGTATTCGTGAAGATGGATTATTTCCGTTCATGTGCTGTTTGGATGAAGAGGAAGAAATGCATAATTCGGAAATGTGGCAGAAAGCAAATTCGCAATTTCATCCACCATTAACAAGTTATGCGAAAACGCTGCTAAGAACTGTGATGAAACAGTATAACAAGTTAGAACATAATCCAGACGGTTATGAAGAGTTTGTTACAAAACGTATGAACTTACCAAAAGTAAATTTAGAGAAAAGTGTAACGTCATGGAAAAAAATCAAGGCGACAAATCAAGATTATGATTTAGAGGAATTAAGAAAACGTGAATGTATTGGCTCATTAGACTATGCTTCCGTTCGCGACTTCGTTTCAATGGGATTGTTATTTTTAAGAAATGACAATTTCTTTATACCTAGAGAACTGACACATTCGTATGTTTGCAAGCCATTTGCGGACAAGCATTATGCGTATAGTAAGAAAAAGGCTGAAAACAACAATAAGAAGGACCATCGTAAATTCGCACCGATACGCGAATGGGAAAACGATGGTCTTTTGTCTGTCCTAGACATTGAAACGATGGATCCGCACTTTGTTGTTAAATGGTTTGTCGATAGGCGAGATGAAGGTTGGAACATTAAAAAGATTATTGGGGATAACTTCAAAATGGATATTCTTAGACCATTATTTGAAGCTGCTGGCTTTGAAGTTGAAGTTATACGGAACCCAGATGCTGCAAGTGGATTGTTAGCTCCACGTATCGAAATAGCTTTCGAGAATGAACAGGTCATATTTGGCGATAACCCTCTTATGCGATGGTACACAAATAATGTCCTAGTTAAGCGACTTCCTAACGGCAATAAGGTTTATCGAAAGAAGGAAGAAGTAAAACGAAAGACGGATGGTTTCATGATGTTTCTTTATGGTGTGTGGGCATCAAGAGATTTGGATGATTATGATGTTTCGGATGCGTTAGATGCATTGGATGCACTCAATTTTTAGGGGAGGGGGTGAACATGTGAAATGGGATTTTTAGACACTGTATTAAGGCGAAACAAAGAATTAGATTCAATGTTTGATTTAGATTTATTTTCTGAACAAGTACCACATCGAGCTTACTTAAAAAATATGGCATTACAGACTTGTATAAATTTTATTAGTCGTACTATTAGCCAGTCTGATTTTAGATTTATGCAAAACGGAAAGCGCGAGTTAAACGATTGGCATTATCTTTTAAACGTCCGACCAAATACAGATCAGTCAGCTTCTGATTTTTGGCAGAGGTTTATTTATGAATTAATTAACGAGAATGAGGTCCTAGTCATCTTATCGGATAATAATGATTTGTTGATTGCAGATGATTTTACTCGAAATGAATACGCGGTTTATCCTGACGTTTTTACTGATGTTACAGTCAAAGACTATACATTCAAACGCTCGTTCAAAATGGATGAAGTGATTTACCTTAGCTACAACAATGAAAAACTGTCAAAGTTTATGGAAGGTATGTTTGATGACTTTGGCGATTTGTTTAGTCGGATGATTGAAACAAGTAAACGAGCCAATCAGATTCGAGGGACTGTTGATATTGATTCTACGCATTCACTAACCAAAGAAAATCAAACCAAGTTACAGAATTTTATCGATAAATTATTCAATGCATTTAAAAATAATCTAGTTGCCATCGTCCCCAAATTAAAAGGCTTTGATTATACTGAGGTTGCTAAAGGTGATGTCAACGGAAAATCCATTGAAGAGATAATTAAACTTAAGAAATCGTTAATTGATGACGTTGCTGATATTTTGGGTATTCCCAATGCGCTCATACATGGAGATCTCTCTGATTATGAGACTAGCATTAAAGCATATTTAAAATTTTGTATCAATCCTCTAAATAAAAAAATTGCTGATGAACTCAATGCGAAGTTGATTGAAAAAGAGGACTATTTAAAGGGCGATAAAATTCAAATACGTGGGATTGCAGAATTGAACCCTCTTGAAGTTGCTAATGCGGTTGATAAATTGCGAGCAAGCGGGGTTTATAACGGGAATGAAATCCGCGAGAAGTTAGGGGATGAACGGGTGGATAATCCATCATTGGATGAGTATGTGATTACGAAAAACTATCAATCTGCTAAATCTATGGAGGGAGGTGAGAGCAAGTGAGAAAAATGACTAAAGAAGATTTCTTCAAACAATTTAAGAATCAATCTTATGTGGAACAACTAAAGAACATTCCTCAAAAATTTAATGTCGTCCACAATGAAGAAACGAAAACTACTAATATCACAATCTATGGTGTCATCGGATATTCCTGGTGGGATGAAAGTTTTTCTGCTACAGATATCGACAATGCATTGAATGAAGCTGGAAGTAATGATATTGTCATTAACTTAAATAGTCCTGGCGGAGATGCCTTTGATGGAATTTCTATTTTCAATCGGTTAAAAAGGCATGAAGGTAAAGTAACTATCCATGTTGATGGATGGGCATGTTCAGCTGCATCTGTTATCGCAATGGCAGCGGATGAATTAATAATGGGGCTTGGTTCAATGATGATGATCCACGAAGCCAGTAACATTGTTTGGGGAACCAAAACCGATATGCGAAAAGAAGCCGATGTACTCGAGGAACTGGAAGAAGGTATCATCGATATTTACATGACTAAGGCCAATGTGAGTCGTGAAGATATTCGAGAAAAAATGGATGCTGAAACTTGGTTTAGTGCTAAAAAGGCCGTAGAAATTGGCTTTGCTAGTAAAGCAGAAGGTTCAGAAGCAGAGATACCACCAGAACCAAGTAATATTTTAAATGATGATCAGAAACGTCAAATTCTTAATGAATTAAACGGAATTTTAAAACCAAATAATCAAACGAAAGAACCTTCTTCCACTTCCACATCAACTGTGGAGGAAAATGAGAAAGGTTCTTTTAATTTACTAAAAAAATGGAGGTAACAAAATTATGGTTATGAAATTAAAAGGAAAGATGGAAAACTTTGAAGCTAAGAAGCAAGCGTACATGAATGTTATGAAAAATGAAAACTCAACTCCTGATCAACTGGAAACAGCATTTAACGAAATGTTCACAGCATTACAAGAAGATTTGTCTGAGCAAATTACTAACGAGGCTCGCAATGAAGTGCACGATGTACAAATTCTTTCTGCTCGTGGGCAAAATGTCCTTACATCGACAGAGAGAAAATTCTTTAATGAAGTTATTGCGAGTGGTGGCTTTGCTGAAGATACTATTCTGCCAGTAACGACTCAGGAACGAGTGTTTGAGGATTTAGTAGCAGAGCATCCATTGCTCAATGTTATTGGTTTAATGGATTTAGGAGCAGTAACTCGCTATATTTATTCAGATGCAAATAAGGCGTATGCTTGGGGCGCGTTGTTCGGTGAAATTAAAGGTAAAATTTCAGCAGCATTCCGTGAGGAGCAAATTGGTCAATTAAAACTTACTGCATTCGCAGTTATTCCAAAAGACATGCTTGAACTTGGTCCAGAATATGTTGAGCGTTATGTTCGTACAGTTTTAGTAGAATCTTATTCGGTTGGTTTGGAATATGGTCTTGTAAATGGACGTGGCCCATCTCAAAATGAGCCAATTGGCTTAATGAAAAATGTTGCTGAAAATGGAGCTGTCACTAATAAGACTCCAAGCGGTACTTTGACTTTTGCTCCTTCTGAGCGTGGCGAAGTAGTTGCTGGGGAACTTCATGACGTGATTAAATCTTTATCTGTAGATGCTAAAGGTAAATCTCGTAAGGTGCTAAACAAGGTGGTAATGCTTGTAAACCCAATTGATGCTATTTCCGTACAAGCTCGTAACACAATTCAAACTGCAAATGGGCAATGGGTAACAGCTCTTCCTTACAACATTCAAGTTGTGGAATCGGAAGAAATTCCAGCGAAAAAAGCATTATTCTTTGTAAAAGATGCCTACTTGGCCGCTATTGCTGGCGGTTATAAGATTAATAAATTTGACGAAACCTTGGCGATTGAAGATGCTCGTTTATATACTATGAAACAATTTGCTAATGGTAAACCAAAAGATAATAAAACTGCGCTGCTTTATGACTTAGACATTAAGTTTGCTACTTCAGTAGAGACTCCTTAATTTTAAGTGGTCTTTACTTTTTCAAGGAGGGATTGTGATGATTAAAGCGAAAGTTGTAAATTTATTCAAAGAAAAAGAGCACAATGACCATGTGTATAGCCCAGGTGATGTTTATCCAGCGGAAGGATACGAAGCTAACTCGGAACGCGTAAAGTTTCTTTCTCAAGTTCATCAGAAATATAAAAAGATATATTTAGCTGAAATCGAAGTTGATGAAGAAAACGATGAAGGTGAAGCAAAAAAACCAGAAGCGAAGGAACTTGCAGAACAAAACACTAACAAAAATGAATTTCCGAAACACACTGGCGGCGGCTGGTATATGTTAAGTAGTGGTGAAAAAGTACACGGCAAGGACGAAGCATTGGCAGCTGAAAATGCTTTACAAAAGGAGTAATCAGATGATTACTGCTGAAATCTTACAAGAATTTAAAGACAGAATGCACTTGGAAGATCATGAAGATGAGAATCTAAGACGGATCCTTTCAGCGTCTGTAATATCCTTAAAAAAGGCTTGCGGTGATTACGACATTAACGCTGACGAGGACTTTAAAGAACTTGTATTCGAACGCTCCCGGTACGTATACAACGATGCTTTAGAGTTTTTCGACAACAACTTTTTAAGTCGAATCAACAGCCTATCTCTAGCTAAGGCACTGGAAGAGAGTGACCAAGATGCAACCGTTTAAATATAAACCAAATTTAAGTAGCGGCGAATTTAGACACCGCATCATTTTTCAAAAACTAGATGAAACAGAAAACACCATGGGCGATGTTGTAAGCGAATGGGTTGAATATAAAAAAGCGTGGGCGAAAATCGTCACAGTTAAAGGTCGTGAATTTTTTGCGGCTGCCGCTGTGCAAAATGAAAACACTGTGCGCTTTATCATTCGATATGCTGAGGAAATTCACACGGACATGCGTATCATTTATAACAATCGCACGTTCGAAATTATCTCAGTTTTGAATGATGATGAATTAAATAAAACCCTTACCATCATGTGTAAGGAAGGTGTGAAGTAAATGGCGATGCCTAGATCAGTTACAAAAATTAAAAAAAACGGTGTCGAATTTATTTCAAATGTCGATAGAGCGAATTATACAATTAAGGAATTAACCAGGGCGGCCCTTCGAGATACCGCAAAATTTATCAGGAAACGTATGATTGAAAAAGAAAAGAAAATGCGAGGGATGAAACGTTCCAGGCGTTTATATCGCAGTACACAATACTGGGTAAGGCGAAAGGAAAGTGACTTGCAAATAGGATTTAAGCATGATTCTTGGTATGGTGCGCAAAGTGAATTGGGAACTAACAAACAACCTGCAAGGGGAATATTGCGAGGAACTGTTTACGAAAATATTGACCAAATACGCATTATTCAAGGTCAATATTTATCAGCGATTGAGGATGAGAACAGAGCGCGAGGACTTATCAGTGAGGAAGAATACGTTAGCCCGGATGGTGAAGAATCATGATTTATTTGCGAACTGAATTAATGAAATTGCTTAAAAAATACCATCCACGTATATATTTTCAAATTGCATCATCTAACGCAACAATGCCTTACATCGTTTATGACTTACCAAACTCTTTTGATAATGAACAACAAGAAATATTCACCTTTGATGTAGACATTTGGGACAACCGAACAGACACGACGGAATTAGAAACATTGGCGTCACTGCTGTGGAAGGAATTAAACTACTACAGACACGTTGATGAAAACATTCAATTTAGTATTTATCGCGAAAATAGACTTCCGCCACTTGATGAAAATGATAGAAGCATTAAAAGAAGGAAATTAATATTCCAATTAAAATGTTTTGATAGGAGGCTACTTGAATGAGTAAAAAAACATATAGCGGCTATACGGCTAAAACAGCAGAAAATTTACTTCTCGATGCAGGTGCTTTTTTTATTAACTACGACATGGAAAAAGATACCTTTGACACAGCCGTGGTGGCAAACAAATTGTTAGGTGCCACTCGAGGCGGCGGTAACTTTTCAGCAGTTCCAGAAATTAGAAGTATCGAAGTAGATGGGGTAAAGGGGAAAGCGAAAGGGCTACAAGTGATTGATAGTTGGGCAGTTAAGATGACAGCTAACGTACTTGAAGTGACGAAGGATGGTCTTGCCAAGGCGCTTACGGCAAGCGAAATCGACACTTCAACAAACGAAACATATGACATCATCAAAGCGAAAAATTTCATTGAATTAACTGATTATATTGAAAACATTACGTTTGTTGGGAAGAAATCAGGAACAACGGAGCCGGTTATTATTCAGATTTACAACGCATTAAACACAACCGGACTTTCACTTGAAACAAAAGACAAAGGCGAAGCCGTTATTGCCATGGAATTTGAGGGCCATTATGAAGATACGGATTTAGACAATCCACCGTTTGCGATTTTTTACCCAAAGGCCACACCAGCAGGGGCTTAATTAGTCCCTGTTTTTATTTTATATAAAAGGAGCGATATTTTATGTCTTACGCAATGCGGTCATTGAAAACGGCAGATATTTTTAAAATGAGTAAAATCCTAAAAAAAATGGATTTAAAAATCAAATTAGAAGAAGGTGCTTCACAAGCACAGGTTGGTGTGCAACTCATTCAAAGTATTCTTGAGAACGTGCACCAAGCTGAAGATGAAGTGAATGCTTTTCTAGCTGAATTAGTTGGACTAGAAGTAAAAGAATTTAGCGAACTGCCAATTGAGGATATGCTCGAAATCTTTAATCTCTTTAAAGAGCAAAAAGGAATTATCAATTTTTTAAAACTAGCAGGCAAATAGACCACATTGAAGTCTATGACCTGCTTTTTTCACGTTATGGAAATATTGATAGAATTTTAGATTTAGATATTGATGATGGTGAAAGTCTAATTATCAAAGCTTTTGAAAAACAAGCAGAGGAAAGGGCTTTTCAACTTTATACAGCGCGCTACTCATGGATGGATGAAGAAAGCTTCATTCCGTTTCATGAGTTTTTTAATCCGCAAAAATTAGCAGAGCAAGTTGAACAAAAATCAGAATCTGAAATCCTATCTGAAGTAAAAGAAATATTGGACTCCTGCAAAGGGGGCGATTGACATAGAAATTTTTAAATTATTTGGTAGTATCCTAGTGGACTCAACTGAAGCAGAAAGAAGTATTGCCGCAACAGAAAGCAAGTTTGAAAAACTAGGTGGCAAGCTTAGCGACATTGGTGGTAAAATAACCGGTTTTGGTAAAAGTCTTTCTTTAAAAGTAACTGCTCCCATTGTTGCTATTGGTTCGGCAGCCGTGAAAATGTCTATGGATCAAGAAACGGCATTCGCAAAAGTATCCACATTATTAACAGGATCATCGGCGGATTATGAAAAGTATAAAAAAGACATCAGAAGCGCATCATCTGAAATGGGTGTAGCCTTTGAGGATTATGCAGAATCTGTATATAGTTCGATATCAGCTGGACAGGATCAGGCCGATGCTATCGAATTTACGCGTAAGGCAGTTAAACTTGCGGGAGGCGGATTCACGGAAACATCAAAAGCTGTAGATGTAATGACAACAGCTTTAAATGCATACGGTCTATCGTCTGATAAAGCTACTAGCATTTCAGATATGCTTATCACTACCCAAAACTTAGGAAAAACGACCGTAGACGAGCTAGCATCATCTATGGGGGCTGTCATTCCTGTTGCTCAGGCTCAGAATGTTTCATTCGATCAATTGTCAGCTGGATATGCAGCATTAACGAAAAACGGTATCGCTACGGCTCAAACAGGAACATACATGAAAGCCATGTTTACCGAATTAGGTAAATCCGGATCAAAAGTGGACAAGATTTTAAGGCAAGAAACAGGTAAATCATTTTCTGAGCTTCAAGCAGAAGGGAAAAATGTTGGCGATGTCCTACAGATACTAAACCGACATGCCGAACAATCTGGATTGAAACTATCAGATTTATTTGGTTCTGTTCAAGCTGGTTCTGCTGCGCTTGTACTTGCTAAAGATGGTGGCGCAGAGTATCAAGAAATGCTTAAAGCTATGGGCGATTCAGCTGGGGCAACAGAAGAAGCTTTTAATAAGATGGCTGACACATCTGGTGATAAAGTACAAATCGCTGTGACTAAGATTAAAAATGCAATTGCGAGTCTTGGTGATGTTATACTACCAATTGTTGGAGATATTGCCGAAAAAGTTGGTAATCTTGTTACAAAGTTTGACGATATGTCACCAGCTACACAGAAGACGATCGTAGTTATCGCAGGGATAGCCGCAGCGATCGGTCCTGTACTTATTGTGATAGGTACCCTAATCTCCTCAATCGGCTCAATAGTTAAGGTAATCGCACCTGTAGTTGCAGCAGTTACAGAAATGGGTGGTATGATTGGGCTATTAACAAATCCTATCGGACTTGCTGTAGCGGCTATAGTAGCGATTGTTGCGGCGCTAGTATTGGCTTACAACAAAGTTGAGTGGTTCCGCAACGTGGTTGACACGGCTTGGAATCAAATTAAATCCTTTACTGAGGCAGCGTTTAAAGCAATTAGTGATACTATCTCAAAAATAGTAAAAGACGTTGTTGATTTTGTTAAGAGTCTACTTGATAAGTTTAAAGACTTTTGGAAAGAAAACGGCGATTTCATCTTGCAAATTGTTAAAAAATACACGGATGATACACTTTCGACTATTAAAATGGTCATGGGGTTAATTAAAGGTGTATTTGAGATTGTGTGGCCAATCATTTCCAACGTTGTAAAAGTTGCTTGGGAGTATATCAAATTAATAGTAAAAAATACAATTGATATTGTGTTAGGCATCATCCAAACAGGCATGAAGCTGATGCAGGGTGATTGGAAAGGTGCTTGGGAATCTATAAAAAATACAGCCCAAAACATTTGGAGAAACGTAGAACAGTTTTTCAAAAATATAAATCTTGTGCAAATTGGCAAGGACATAATACAAGGACTTATTAACGGCATAGGTTCTATGGCTTCCGCTGTTTGGGATAAAGCGAAATCTATAGCCGATGGTGTAACGAAAACAATCAAAGGTGCTTTGAAAATCGCATCACCATCAAAAGTTATGTTCCAGTTAGGTAAATGGACAGGCGAGGGCTTAGACGATGGACTTGGAAGCATGATTAATGCCATTAGCGGAACAGCTAATGACATGGCGATGGCGGCAATACCGAACATCGCACCGGTTAATGCATCTTTTGGAGGTCAATCTGGTACTATGCCATCTGTTCAAAACATTTCTGGCGGAACCGCATTTGGTTTTGCAGAGCAAACAATCATAGTACCTGTATATTTAGACGGATACGAGATTGCTAGAGCAACATATCCACACATCGACAACATGCAAGGTAATAACATAAATTCAAATAATCGCTACAACGGGGTGAGATAATGAGTATTGTTTTACAAGATTTAGTTGGCAATCGGTACAATTTAGAAGAGTACGGCATAAAATCTTTAGGACTTATTATCTCGTCTCCAAACCCGATTCACAACACAGAAAAAATTGAAGGCCGTCATGGTCATATCGATATGGGAACAACATTTGAAGGGCGCTCTTTAAAAGGGCGCTTTATGCTTAAAGCTAAAGATCGTCTTGACTATTTGCTTTTGCGTGATGAGATATTTGGATTATTTGATGGCCGGAAGTTTTTTTATTTAATCGAAACAGACCAACCGAAAAGGCGCTGGAAAGTAAAGACTGCATCGGCATATGACATTGAGCGAATAACGTCAAGAGTTGGTCAATTTGAAATACAGTTCATTTCGCCTTTGCCATTTGCTGAAAGCTTTGGAACAACACTTGCCCCGTTTGATTTTAATAACGAACTGTGGGCAGTCGGTCAAGGGGTAATTAGCGAAGATTTAAAATACGTTTATAACACTCCTAATTTTAGTATCTATAACGGTAGTGACGTTGAGATTGACCCGAGAGAGTTGCCGCTATTAATCACATTTAAAGGCGCATCGAGCAACTTAAAAATCACTAATAAAACTACTGGTGATGGTTGGAAATTAGCTGGCACGACAAACGCAAGTGACGTGATTGCTTTAAACGGTGTTAAGTCTTTAAAAAATGGTGTATCAATATTTGGCAACACAAACAGAAAAATATTATCGCTTGCAAAAGGCTTTAATAATTTTACAATCGAAGGTGCTAGTAACTTTGAAATAAAATTCGACTTTAGATTTTACAATTTTTAAGGTGGTGTTTTTATGCCATATCAACCTCTCGGAATTAACTTAAACAGAGAATATAGAAATAGTTTAAATGCACAACTTAAAGAGTTGTACGACAGATTAGCAAGTATTATCCCCGAGGCAGGCGATAGCAATATAGAAATCGTGGATGCCCGTATGGGCGTTGATGGAACGTCTAGAACAACGCTTGGCGATTTTATTAGAGAGTTGCAGCAAGAAATAATAGACTTGCAAGCGGGTGGAGGAGGTGGAAGCCAAGAACAAATTGACGATTTAGCACTAAGAGTAACCACTGTTGAAAACGACATTGCCACTCATGAAGTCGTCGCAGCATCAAAAACAAAACTTGGTCACGTAAAAGAAGGTCGCGGTATCAGTATTAACTCTAGCGGTACAATTGATGTTAATTTAGGTTCAGGTTTAGGTTTTGATGCAAACGGTAAAATCGCAGTAACAGAATGTGCAGGAGGAGGTATCCCTTCAGGTCTTATATCAATGTGGTCAGGTGCTATTTCAAGTATCCCAACAGGTTGGGCATTATGTAACGGTTCGAATGGTACACCTGACTTAAGAGATAGATTCATTGTAGGTGCAGGTAGCACATATGCAGTTGGAGCCACTGGTGGAGCAAGTACTATTGCATTGACTGCGGCACAACTACCTGCCCATACCCATGATAAAGGAACTTTAACTGTAGCATCAGATGGTGCACATACACACGCTCCAGGAACATTGACAACTAGTTCATCTGGTGCACACACGCACACTGTTACTCTTGACATAGTATATCAAACAGAGGTTGGAAGAGGTGATTATAGTGCTGCCTTTCCGGCGGGAAATAAAAACTTTACTACAAGTTCATCTGGGGCACACACACATACTATCTCAGGTGCTACCGCGAGTGGAGGAGCACATGCGCATGCTATCACTGGAGCTACTGCTAGTGTTGGTAGTGGACAATCACATGAAAATAGACCTCCGTATTATGCGTTGGCTTATATTATGAAGCTGTAAAGGTGTGTTATTAATCTAATAGTTAGGCGGTGATAGCTTGATAGTTACTAATATGTCAGGACAATCTGAAATGTTAACTGATATAAAATCATTACAAAGTAAGCAGAGAGTGAACGGAGAATATTCACTCTCTTTTCTTTTGCTCAAATCTGAGCGAAATGAGCATAGTTACCCGTTAGCGATTGAAGAATCAATTCTTGAATATGATGGGCAACAGTACAGAATAAAGCAAACAGAAGAAAGACCTGTTGGCTTTAGTGCTATTAAACAAATTAAAGCAGACCACATTTTTTTTGATTTAATCGACCATTATAAATATGAAACGTTGACAGGTTATTTATCTATCATCGAGGTGTTAGATTTTATAATGCCTGGTACAGGATACACATGGGAAGTCATCGGAGCATTTAGCCAATACCAATTTGAAAACTTCGGTGATGATAACTGTTTAGCATTAGTTCAAAAAATCTTAGACCGCTACGGTGCCGAAGTTGAAATTGATAATAAACACCTGGTGTTTCGTAATCAAATTGGTAGGGAAACAGATTTTCAGTTTCGATTTAAGCATAATTTAAAAGCTATTTCTAAAAGCGTTGATACTAACAATTTATCAACGTATATCAAAGGCTACGGAGCTGAAGGTGTGACGGCCGAATACTTATCACCTAACTGGACCAAATACGGAAAAAGACATGCAAAGCCAGTACGTGATGAACGCTATACAACAAAAGAGGGGTTGTTGGAGCGCCTTAAAAGAGATATTCAAGATGAACCAAAAATAAACTTTACTGTTGATTTTGTTGACTTAAGAGACCAAGGCTATCCCTACGACCGTCCACAAAAAGGCGATGAGGTTTATGTCATTTATGAGCCTTTAGACATTGATATAACTGCAAGAATATTAGAGATTGACGAACTTAAAGATGCTCATGGAAATATCATCAAAACTAATGTGACACTAGCAAACTTTAAAAATAGTGCTACTGATATATTAAGCTCCTTTGCACGTACGCAGAAGCAAGTCGATGGAATCCTAGAAGGTTCTACCAAACTACCATTTAGCGCATTAGATGCAGCTGTGCAACGTGCGACAGAAATCATAAAGAATACCGAATCTGAAATCGAATATCCCGAAAGTGGATGGTTGATTTTTAGGGACAAAAAAGACCAGAACAAATTAGTTGTGCTGAATAGTAGCGGTTTGGCTATCTCCAACAATAATTTAGTAAGTGTTTTGTCAGCAATTACTGGCGATGGTATTGTAGCTGACAGAATCACGACTGGAAAATTAAATGCTGCTAATGTTGAGATTATTAATTTAAAAATAGGCTCTAAAACACAGTTTGAGTCGGGGTATAATCCAACAGAAAAAGTTGCGACTGGTGTAAAATTTGACGATTCTATTGTAATTGGCAACGGCAATGGGATTAAGGTTAAAGACTCGTCAAACGTTGACCGTGTGAGACTTGGACAGTATGCTCCGAATCAGTATGGGTTAAAAGTAACGAACGGAGAAATATATGGAACAACTATAAGGAGCGGAAGTGAATACTCTACTTCTTATTTAGAAATAAGAGATAGTTCAGACTTTCCTTTGAAATTAATTACAAATAATAAGGAATCGATAACATTTGGAAGATATAATCGAGGCGGTTCTATACAAATTCTAGATCATGCCAATGATAATTTGGTCGGTCAAATTAATGGTGGTTCTAGAGATGGGCTGCACATTGAATCACGTGGCTGGACTTTACCATACAAGCCTTTTTATATTGACACGAGCCATCTAGACATTAATGGCGATACGTCTGTACAAGGTGATTTTCAGCAAAGCGGCGGTACCACTGTTCTAAATAAACTAATGGTGATGGGGCATAAAGATGCAGTACAATTGACAGATTCATTTGGCTACGTTCATTTTTCAGCAAGAGAGTCGCCAGAAACTAAATTTATTGATGAAGGTAAAGATAAATTAATTAATGGTGAATGTAAAATAATATTAGATGATATGTTTTTGGAAAGTGTTGAAGCAAATGAAGACTTTAATTGGCTTGTTCAGTTAACTCCGTATTCACCAATCCAGCCTTATGTTGACGAAATTGGAGACAATTATTTTATAGTAAAAGAATTGAATGGTAAAAACGGCGAATTTGTTTGGTCTCTATCAGCAACAAGAAAAGGATTTACGGAGAGATTCCGAACTTCTGACTTATCATCGTTAGATGACAACTGGGAAGATGAAATACTGAATGGTGGTGAGGTTGAAAATGCATAACAAGAAATTCAGATTTGAGAAAAAGAGAAAAAGCAAAGGCGTTCCTACACCAAACAGATTAATCATTACAGAAGAAAAAGAATTTGACATAGAAAATGTTGCTGATGTCGATGATTTAAAACAAAAACTAAATCGTGAATTATTTGAACTTGCTCAAGAATCAAAGCGACTTAAAAACAGGGCACAAGAGATTAAAGAAATACTAGCGCAGTTATAAGCTTCGAGTCAATCGGTGCTATTTTTAATGTGCAAAGGAGGTTTAACTCGTGGATTTTACACAAAAACTATATGCGGCATTTGTTGGCGGCATACTATCACCATCATTTGCATTTATGTATGGCGAGGGCGAGGTTATTAAATATACAATGACCACGCTTTTATTTTTTATTGGTATGGATTGGCTAAGTGGAATTCGAGCATCTAAAAAAGATGATTCATATGGAAGTAAATATGGAATCGATGGTGTATTCCGATCATTTTTTATTATTTTACTTCCGGCTGGTGGACACTTACTTGACATGATATTAGGAGCACCATCGGTTGTGTTTGGCTTATTGTCATTTGGCGTGCTATACCACGTCATACAATCAATGACAGCCAACGCAATTAGGGCGGGATGGGGCGAGTGGGTGCCAGATTGGATTTTAGTCAAACTAACAAATTGGGTGAAAGCAGAAATAGAATCTAAGTTTGCTAGAGCGGAAAAACGAAAAGAGGAGAGTGGTAAGTTATGAACATAATAAAAGACCATATACCGTTTAGTACAGATTGTAACCGCCGACCAAATATTAAAATGGTACCAAATAGTATCACTGTTCATAGTACAGGGAACCCCTCATCTAATGCAAAAGGTGAGCGCAAATGGTTAGAGAATCCAACAAACAAACGCACAGCATCATGGCATTATGTAGTTGACGAAAAAGACATCATCGAAGCAATTCCTCCTGACTACGTGGCGTGGCACGCTGGCGATGGAAACGGTCAAGGAAATAGGGCCTCGATTAGCATTGAAATGTGCGAAAGCGGGAATCGTCAGCTTGTACTTAAACGGACACAGGAATTAGTACGGTATCTCATGAATAGACACAACATTCGAAAGGTTGTACGTCACTACGATTGGTCAAAAAAGAACTGTCCACGAATCCTCAATAACGACTGTAAATGGACAGAATGGTTTACATTTCTAGCTGAAATTTTTAACGAAAAGAAAGAAGGTGAAAAAATGCAAAAAGTTAATATTGTAGCAGGAACAAAGCTAATCGAAGGCATTAAAATTAATAACGTTACGTATGCTCCCGTGCGTGAATTAAGCGAACTACTTGGTAAAAAAGTTGATTGGAACGAAAAGACAAGTACTGTTACACTTAAATAAAAATTAGTTTTATTTCACATACTAACTGTACAGCTTAGAAGTCACTTAAAAAGCCCTACTCAATTGAGCGGGGCTAATTATCATACGGTCTGTATTTTTCTCTCAATATTTCTAATTCCTTTTTCTTTTCCTCTAAATCCTCTAATAAAAACAAACTGTCTTTTGCGAGTTTTTTTAATGGTACTAGTTTTCCATCCCGAATCATGTGGCTTAATCTAGCCCTGCTAATTCCTAAAAACTCTGTTGTTTCAGATGAGTTTAAGACGTTCGATTCAATAAATTTTTTTAGTTGTTCACGGTCTTCAAAATAATAAGGCACTTCTTTAATTCCTCCTAGTTAGCTTGTAAATCATTAATAAAAACCACGCTGTAACCGCACTTATTCCAGCCCATTGAATCCAAGTTAAATGCTTGAAATTTAATCCGTCAATCCAGACAAGAAATAACACAAGAAACAGAATATCTGTTGCACTCAATTTTTTCATGGTATACGAAGATGGTTGATGTGATATAATTTTATTGGGTGGGGATGGAAACATCCCCTGTGTGTTATTTGCGTTCTTCCTTTTCGGAAGAGCGTTTTTTCTTTTCTTCGGCTCTATCTTTTAAGTCTAGGATGACTTTTATTGAGCCTAGAATGGCGGCGACTGTTATTGCAACATCTTTTATATCAACCATCTTCCTTCCTCCTTTCCTTTTGATATTTTAATTATACCATATCTGTTAACATAAGTATATAGATATTGTTGTTTTTATCGTTACTTTTAAAATTTCTTTTCGACAAACAACGACAAATAAAAATGATAACTTGTACTAATATAGAATGTAATGATTTAGGAGGGGATTGAATTGGAAAAGAAAAAACAGATTTGGAAGAAATGGTGGTTTTGGGTAATCGTTGTTATTGTTGTAGGTGCGATAGGTTCCGGTGGAAATGAAAAACAAACAACAAATGATAATACAGTAAAAGAAAAAGTTAAAGAAAAAGCTCTCGAAGTTTCAAATGTTAAAAAAGAACTAACAATAGAAGAGGAGATTGAAAACGCTATTTTAACTGTTGGTGAAAAGACTAACAATGACAAACCTCGTATCGCTGAATTGATGATAAATGACACACCAGATGGTAGTAAAATAGTTGCTGTTACATTAAACGGAGATGACAACTTTACAACCGGCATGATGAAAACTGGAATGTTAATGAAAACGAGTAAGATTTTAGAGAAGATGTATGAAATTGACGGTGTATTTCAAACATCTATATCGTGGCAATTGCCACTTGTAGATCAATACGGAAACGAGAAGGAAAGCGACGTTCTACGTATAGTAATCAATAAAGAAATAGCTGGTAAAATAAATTGGAAAAACTTTATTAATGATAATTTTAAAAACATTGCACTTGAATATTTCGAACATCCAGCTTTAAGTAAATAACCCTTGCTCATGCGGGGTTATTTTTTTTTTGCTTACATATCAAACGTAAGCAAAAATAAAACCATGTTCATAAGAACACGGTTTTATTTAATAAAGTCACGTCTTTTTCGGTGAAAAAATAAGTGACTTTAAGTGACCAAAAAGCGACCGACTGGTGGCAATTGATGCATTTTAATAAAAGTTTATGGTTTTCTGTGACAGTTTGAAATATAATAAATACCGTAAAATCAATGATTTAAGGGTGTGTGAATATAGTTGACATCAGATTTTATATATTTTGACAATAGTGCAACAACAAAGCCATATCCGGAAGTTCTAGAAGCTTATGTAAAAGTATCAGAGCAATACTTTGGTAATCCTTCTTCAATTCATACATTAGGCAGTGAAGCTGAAAAAGTTTTATCCCAATCGAGAGCGTTAACAGCTTCATTATTAGGAGTTAAGTCTTCAGAAATTGTCTTCACATCAGGAGGAACAGAAGGAAATAATCTTGCAGTAAAAGGTGTGGCCATCGAATATCAGAATCGCGGCAAACATCTTATAACGACGAGAATTGAACACCCTTCCGTGCTGGAAGCCTGTAAACAATTGGAATCATTAGGTTATTCTGTGTCGTATTTAGACGTAGATAAAAATGGTAGAATTGATTTGGAGCAATTACAGCGCATGTTGCGGGAGGATACGATTTTAGTTTCAATTATTCATGTTAATAACGAATTAGGAACAGTTCAGCCTATAAGAGAGGTCGGGGACATTTTAAAAAAATATCCGAAACTATTATTTCATGTTGACAATGTCCAGGGTATTGGCAAAGTTTCCTTGGATTTAAAGGCTGCAGGCGTAGATTTATGTACAATATCGGGACATAAATTTCATGGATTAAGAGGAACAGGGCTTTTATACATTCGCGATGGTGTCAAGATTGCACGTATTATAAGCGGTGGGGGCCAGGAAATGAATGTACGCTCAGGCACAGAAAACACCGCGGGAATTGTGGCAATGACGAAGGCGCTGCGCGTAACCATTGATAAATATCGTGATGGAGAGGTAGCGCAGCTTTTGCAAATGAAAGAAAAGCTGTTAGTAGGATTAAGAAAAATTGATGGGATTGTCATCAATACACCGGAGCAATGTTCCGCACCGCATATTATTAATTTTTCCGTATTAAAAGTCAAACCAGAAGTATTAATTCACAGCTTAAGTAACGACAATATTTATGTTTCAACACAATCGGCATGCTCCTCAAAGCTAGCTCAACCAAGTAGAGTACTAATGGCAGCCGGTTTAGGAGAGGCTAGAGCAAATAGTGCCATCCGTGTAAGTTTCTCGTATGAAAACACAATGGCTGAAGTCGACGAGTTTTTAACTGTTTTAGCAACAATTGTTCCAAAACTACGTAAGGTAATGGGGTAAAGAAGATGGAATATGATCATATATTAATTCGCTATGGAGAAATGTCATTAAAAGGAAAGAACCGTTCGCGGTTTACACAAGTATTAAAAACGAATGTTAAAAATAGGCTAAAGGATTTTCCAAATGCGGTTGTGAATCGAACAAACGATCGCATGTTTATTGATTTAAACGGTGAAGACCATGAAAAAATTAGTGGAATTTTAAAAGAAATTTTTGGAATCCAAAGCTTTAGTCTTGCCATAAAAACAAAAAGTGATCTTGAAGAAATAAAAAAAGGGGCGTTAACAGCTTTTTTAGAAGCAAATCCACAGGCAAAGACATTTAAAGTATCGGCAAGGCGTGCTGATAAAGGTTTTCCGATTCATTCTCAGGAATTAAACCATATCATTGGTGGCTATATTTTAACAAATACAAATGGCGTAAAAGTTGATGTTCATAACCCTGATGTCAATGTACGCGTTGAGATTCGTTCTGGCATAACTTTTATTACTTGTAAAGTGGTAAAAGGAGCGGGAGGTTTTCCCGTTGGAACAAACGGGAAGGCGCTTTTAATGCTATCCGGCGGCATTGATAGCCCAGTTGCCGGCTATATGACGATGAAAAGAGGCGTCAAGATTGAAGCTATTCATTTTCATAGCCCACCATTTACAAATGAACGGGCGAAGCAGAAGGTATTAGACCTTGCGCAAAAGCTAACAAAATACGGCAGTAAAATTCGTGTTCATATCGTACCATTTACTACAATCCAGCAGGAAATTCATCAGCATATTCCTTCTAGTTACACGATGACAGCGATGCGTAGAATGATGCTTCGGATTGCTGAGAAAATCGCAGTTAATAAAGGGGCGTTAGCCATTGCAACTGGTGAAAGCTTGGGCCAAGTAGCGAGCCAAACGATTGAAAGTATGAACACCATTAATGAAGTTACAAATTATCCGATTATTAGACCGCTCATTGCCATGGATAAGCTTGAAATTATTGACATCGCCCAGAAAATTGACACTTATGATATTTCAATTCGTCCGTATGAAGATTGTTGTACAATATTTTTGCCAGCTGATCCGAAAACTAGGCCGAAAAAGGACCGAATAAATTATTATGAAACAAAATTAACAAACATCGATGAATTAATTGAAGAAGCT
This sequence comes from Bacillus sp. (in: firmicutes), assembly GCA_012842745.1. Taxonomy (NCBI): domain Bacteria; kingdom Bacillati; phylum Bacillota; class Bacilli; order Caryophanales; family Bacillaceae; genus Bacillus; species Bacillus sp. (in: firmicutes). The sequence goes on from DUSF01000035.1 coordinate 136,567, forward strand.
ATTAACAATATTGAAACAATTGATATTGAATGGAATCCGAAAACAAATGAAATTGAAAAACAGTTTGAAGATTTATTTTAAAAAGTAATCATGTCTTATTGCAAACATTACCAACTGTTTTAATGTATTAGGTTATTTGCTTTTTCACACTCTATTAACACATGAAGGAGGTGAAAAGCAAATGCCTAGTTCAAGAAGTAATAATAGTAATCAATTACTAGTTCCTGGTGTGCAACAAGCTCTTGATCAAATGAAGTTCGAAATTGCCCAAGAGTTTGGTGTTAACCTTGGTGCTGACACAACTTCTCGTGCCAATGGTTCAGTCGGTGGAGAAATCACGAAGCGCCTCGTATCAATGGCGCAACAACAAATGGCTGGTTTTCACACACCATAATTAAATAACATGGCTTAAGGGCAGGTCTTTCGACTTGCCCTTATTTTTTTGTCGGACTTTGATTGAAAAAATCTCAGAAAAGTATATTCTAAAAATTGACACTCTTTAGTACAATGAGTATATAAGAACGGGGGAGAAATGGATGAAAAGAGAGGACTTGCTAGCTCCAGAAATTTATAATCTAGTTAATGAGGTTGAGCGATTTGCGGACAACCAAGAAAAAATGGCGCTAAAATGGGAAGATGAAGAAGGGAACAAGGCGGAGCTTACATACGTTGATTTAATAAAAAGAGTGAATAAAATCGGGAATGCTCTACTGAATGCCGGGTTAAAAAAAGGCGACAAGGCAATTGTGATGATTCCACGTTTGATTGATGCCTATGCTGTTTATTTAGGTTGTTTAAAAGTTGGAATTACGGTAAGTCCTGGTTCGGAAATGCTGCGCGAAAAAGATATTCGTTACCGGCTATTGCATGGTGAAATGAAAGCTGTCATTAGTGTTGATTCTCTTGTAAACGAATTCAACCGAATAACCGATATTAAATTTTCGAAATTTGTGATTGGCAACCCGATGGAAGGATGGCAGCATTTGAATACACTTGAAAGAAATTCAAGTGATGTTCTGACGATGGCAAATACAAAAGCCGAAGATATGGCGTTTTTATCTTATACGTCAGGAACGACTGGTAACCCGAAAGGTGTTGTTCACACACATGGTTGGGCCTTTGCTCATTTGCGGACGGCAGCGAGTGGCTGGCTAGGTATTCAAGCTGGTGACGTAGTTTGGGCAACAGCAGCTCCTGGGTGGCAAAAATGGATTTGGAGTCCGTTCGTGTCCGTTTTAGGATCTGGTGCAACAGGGTTTGTGTACAATGGAAAATTCGATGCTACTAAATATTTACAAATTCTTCAGGATAAAAAAATAAATGTTCTTTGCTGTACACCAACTGAATATCGCGTGATGGCAAAAGTAAACAATCTTGGTGATTATAATCTACCTTCGCTTCGAAGTGCAGTTTCAGCCGGAGAGCCTTTAAATAGGGAAGTAATTGATACATTTAGGAAGTATTTTAACGTCACGGTTCGTGATGGCTATGGACAGACGGAAAATACATTGTTAGTCGGTGTATTAGAAGGGATGGAAGTAAAACCAGGCTCAATGGGTAAGCCGACTCCAGGTAATCGCGTTGAGATTATTAATGATGACGGAGAGCCTTGCGTTGTTGGGGAGGTTGGCGATATTGCCGTCCATCGTGAAACACCTGCTTTATTTAAAAATTATTATCGAGAACCTGAACGTACAGCGATGCAATTCCGTGGTAATTGGTATGTGACGGGAGATCGGGCGAAAAAAGACGAAGATGGCTATTTTTGGTTTGAAGGGCGTAGCGATGATATTATCATTAGTTCTGGCTATACAATTGGGCCCTTTGAAGTAGAGGATGCACTAGTAAAACACCCAGCTGTAAAAGAGTGTGCTGTTGTAGCAAGCCCTGATGAAGTTCGCGGAACGGTAGTAAAGGCATTCATTGTCTTAAGAGAGGGCACTAACGGAAATCAAAATGAATTGGTAAAAGAATTACAAGAACATGTAAAAAGCTTAACAGCACCATACAAATATCCTAGAAAAGTTGAATTTGTTGATGAATTACCAAAAACAACGTCAGGGAAAATCCGGCGTGTTGAGCTGAGGCAAAAAGAATTACAGCAAAATGCATAAAATTTATAATAATGTTTGATAATGTAAGCGGGCAGAAATAAATTTTCTGCCCGCTTATTTTATTACACAAATATTACAAAAACTTTCTATGTACTTTATGCCAAAATGAGTTATCTTTTAATCTTATTGTTTCAACTTTTTAAACTATTATTAAGAAAATTTAACACTACTAAATAATATACTAACCCTTATTTCTAATTTCAAACAAATTATGTAGAAAAGAAGATTTTTTCTGTGAACTTTGTTAAACTAATGAACGTTGATAGGCAATTATTTACAAAATAAGACAAATTAAAAATTTAAAAGGGGGCTTTATTTATATGGATGCAAAAAGATGGATTGCCTTAGGAATTGCAGCTGTTTTATTTTTCTTTTCGTTAGGAGTAAATGTTTTGTCGTCACTGGCATTTAGTGAAAAAGATAAATGGAAGTTTAGCTTTTTCGAAGGATTTGATCAAGAATTTACAGAAAAAATTGTTGAGAAAGGGGCTGATTTAGGAAGTATTGTTGTCTTGGAAGTAAACGGCGTCATTCAAGATACTAGTGATGTGGAATCTATTTTTTCTTCCCCTAGCTATAATCATAAAAAGTTTTTACGTATGCTAAAGTATGCAGGTGAAGATGAGAATGTCAAAGGAATTATAATTCGAATCAATTCTCCTGGCGGTGGGGTTTTAGAAAGTGCCGAAATACATGATAAAATTGTTGGTATAAAAGAAAAATATGAAAAGCCAATTTATGTATCAATGGGTAGCATGGCGGCGTCTGGCGGTTATTATATTTCAACCCCAGCCGACAAAATTTTTGCCAGTCCTGAAACGCTGACAGGCTCTTTAGGAGTAATCATGCAGGGCATTAATTATGCCGATTTAGCGGAGAAATATGGCGTTAAATTTGAAACAATCAAAAGCGGTCAGTATAAGGATATTATGAGTCCAACGAGAGAAATGACCGAAGCGGAAAGAAAAATCCTCCAGGAAATGGTTAACAATTCGTATCAAGGCTTTGTTCATGTAATTGCAGAGGGAAGAAAAATGTCAGAAGAAAAAGTTAGCCAAATTGCCGATGGTCGAATTTATGATGGCAGACAAGCAAAAGCGCTTGGCCTTATCGATGAATTTGGTTATTTAGATGATACAATTGTGGCGATGAAAAAACTTGAAGAAGTAGGAGATGTCGATGTTGTCCGATATGAATCCAGCTTCGGCTTTGATTCCTTTTTCCAAATGGCAAGCCAACGGCTTTTTACGGATGATATTGAACTGCTAGGCTTAACGAAGTTAATCAGTCAACCACATTCACCGCGGCTTATGTATCTATATGCACGATAAGGAGGCTTTGACAAATGGAACATACAGTAGAGGAGCATGTAGAGCAAACAGTTGAAAAAACATTGCCGTCTGTTCAAGTTTACAATATTTATGCTGGATTTTGGATTCGCTTTTATGCTTATTTAATAGACTTGGTCGTTGTCGGAAGTTTAAACCGAATCATAATTTATCCAATCTTAAGATGGCTTGATGTTTCAATAAGTGAAACTAGCATGCTGTCAACAGTTGCAATATCTACGGCGCTTGTGATGTTTGTCTATTTTGTTGTGATGACAAAAATATGGGGGCAAACATTAGGGAAAATGATTTTAGGATTGAAGGTGATTTCCGAAAAGGATGCTGAACTGTCATGGGGTACTGTTTTATTTAGAGAATTGATCGGTAAATTTATTAGTAAGACAGTGCTTTTTCTTGGTTTTATTACGATAAGTTTTACAAGCAAGAAAAAAGGATGGCATGATTTTTTTGCAGATACAATCGTGATTCAAGAACGTAAAGGTTTCGTGTTGCAAACATCCAACTTAAAAATTAGTTAATGAAAGTATCTAAATTACTAGCCTGCTGATTTCAAGCAATCAGCAGGTTTATTTGTATTTTCGGGAGGTGATAATGAAATTGAGGGGATGTGAAAGAGTTGAAATGGGTATTCATTGTCATTATTGCCTTACTCGCGCTAATTTTATTAATTTCATTCATGAAGCTAACAGTCAAAATTGATATTTTACATAGTGAGGAGAAAAATCATATAAAAATTAAAGCAATGACACTATTTGGTCTAATCTCCTATACATATGAAGTTCCACTTTTTAAAGTTGATGAAGAATCTTCATCGCTTGTAGTAAAAAGTGAAGAAAAAATAGGGCAGGGCGAGCAAAATACAACGTCAAAGGAAAAGTATAGGATTACACCAGATGAAGTTATTGAAAAAATAAAGCGTACAAAAGAAATTTTGGAACAGATTGTACATTTCCATCTCATTATCAAAAAATTTATGCGTCATATTTCCATCCATAAGCTTAACTGGAACAGTTCGATTGGAGTCGGCGAAGCTGCCTCGACAGGTATGGCAACGGGTGCTTTATGGTCATTAAAAGGTGGAATAGTGGGCACAGTAAGCCTATACATGAAACTAAAGACAAGACCTAAGCTTTCTGTTACCCCTTTCTTTCAAGAGAATATAATTCGAACTAGCATTATATGTATTTTTTCATTTCGAATCGGGTATGCTATTCTCGGAGCATTACGAGTCGTGAAATATTGGAAGAGCATTAAAGGAGGCAAACCACATGGCAGAACATCCAATTCAAGGATTAATGACAACAGCTATGGAAAGTTTGAAGCAAATGATTGATGTGAATACAATTATCGGCGACCCAGTTGAAACACCTGATGGCAGTGTTATTTTAACGGTTTCAAAAGTTGGTTTTGGCTTTGCTGCTGGTGGAAGCGAGTTTCAAACAGAAGGGCAAAATGGTGGGAGCGATAGTGATGGCAATAGCAGCTCTAGCCAACTTCCATTTGGAGGCGGTAGCGGGGGTGGCGTTTCGATTACACCGATTGCATTTTTAATTGTAAATGCTTCAGGGGTTAAAATGATTCATTTAGATGAGAGCACCCATTTATTTGAACGTATTTTAGATCTTGCACCACAAGCGATTGAAAAAATCCAAACTATGATGAGTAAAAACAACGAGTCTAATTCAAATTCAAATGGACAGGCCAATGGGCAGCAGCCAAATCGAAATTTTCAACAAAATCAGCATCATAATCAACAGCAATCAAATCTAAATCAAAACTATCAGGAACCACCCGTTTAAAAAGAGAATAAATTTTGAAGGTTGTTTCAATTTGAGGCAACCTTTTCTTTTTGTAGTAAAGCGCTTTCTTATTTCTTATGGTAAAATACATTAGGAAAATAGTAAAGGAGGGATTGGATGACCTCAGAAATGGTTGATATGGAGAAGCTTTTTCGATTATTTGATAACTCAACGACAATGCTTATGAATGAATTACAAATATCGTATTTAGATGCTTTAGCTGAAACAGGCGAGAACTTGTTTGAAGGCGAAATCCTTCAGGATTTAGACACTTTTACAAAAAGAAGATTACTTCAAGAATACGAAGGAGTCGATATGACCGAAGCATCAAATGAAATGATTCGCAAAGCTTTTCAATTGGCAATTTTAAAAGGGATGAAAGAGGCGATTCAGCCCAGTCATGAAATGACTCCTGATGCAGTTTGTTTATTTATGAGCTACTTAGTTGAAAAACTAATGCACTCAAAAAAACAGTTTAGTCTACTAGATCCTGCTTACGGTACAGGCAATTTAGTAACGGCAATTTTAAATAATTCAAAAAAATATATTAAAGCCTATGGAATCGAAGTTGATGAAACGTTAATTCGCTTAGCTTATGTTGGGGCGAATTTACAAGAGCATGAAATTGACTTGTTTCGACAGGATGCGCTTCAACCTATTTTTGTCGAAAATGTTGATATCGTTGTCGCAGATATACCGGTAGGTTATTATCCGAATGATATTGTTGCAAATGACTATGAATTGGGGGCTAAAGACGGAGCACATTCGTTTTCTCATTACTTATATATAGAAAAAAGTTTAAGACATCTTAAAGAGGGCGGCTACCTCATTGCAATGGTTCCGAACTTTTTGTTCGAGGGAGAAGAAGCGGAAAGGCTGCATCAGTTTATGAGGAAACATGCAGTTGTTATTGGCTTATTGCACCTACCTCTATCAATGTTTAAAAATAATAAATATGCAAAAAGTATTTTTATTCTCCGCAAAAATAGAGCAGGTATAGTAGCACCAAAACAGGCGTTGCTTGCCGAATTACCAAGCTTTTCAAGGAAAGAAGCGATGAGCGCAATCATCAAAAATATTAACAATTGGTTTAGTGAAAACTTATTAGTATGAATTTTGATAAAATTTGAAATTGCAAAAAGAGCCAAATTATTATAAATTGATACTATATGCGAAAGCGTTTTTAAAATCATATAAAGGGGTTGTAATAATATGACAAAAATTTTAGCAATTAATGCAGGGAGTTCATCTTTAAAATTTCAATTATTCGAGATGCCTAGTGAGAAGGTATTAACAAAGGGTTTAGTAGAAAGAATCGGTTTAAATGATTCTGTCTTTAATATTTCTGTTAATGATGAAAAGTATAATGATGTTTACGATATTCCAAATCATGCTGTTGCAGTTAAGCTGCTGTTGGACAAGTTAATTACTTTAGGTGTTGTTTCTTCTTTAGATGAAATTAATGCAATTGGCCATCGTGTCGTTCATGGCGGTGAAAAATTTAGTGATTCCGCTTTAATTACAGATGAAGTTATCAAATTCATTGAAGAATTATCTGATTTGGCACCATTGCATAATCCTGCCAACCTTGTCGGTATTCAAGCTTTTAAAGAAGTGCTACCGAACGTACCAGCAGTGGCAGTGTTTGATACAGCATTCCATCAAACGATGCCTGAAAAATCATATTTATATAGCTTGCCATATGATTATTATACAGAGTTTGGTATTCGCAAATACGGTTTCCATGGTACATCCCATAAATATGTAGCAGAGCGAGCAGCTAAAATGTTAAATCGCCCACTTGAGACATTGAAACTGATTACATGTCATTTAGGAAATGGATCTAGTATTACAGCAATTAAGAATGGAAAATCATTCGATACTTCAATGGGATTCACGCCTTTAGCAGGTCTGACGATGGGAACAAGATGTGGAAATATTGACCCTGCTTTAATACCATTCATTATGGAGAAAACAGGCAGCACAGCTGAAGAGGTAATCAATGTCTGTAATAAGCAAAGTGGATTGCTAGCGCTTTCAGGACATTCGAGTGATTTACGTGACATCCTAGAAAAAGCAGAATTAGGGGATGAGCGTGCGGAGTTGGCGCTTAACATTTTTACCCAAAGAATTACTGGGTTTATAGGTTCATATTCAGCGAGAATGGGTGGGGTCGATGGAATTATCTTTACCGCTGGAATCGGAGAAAATAGTGCAATCGTTCGTTCACGCGTTCTTCAAGGATTAGAATACATGGGTGTTTATACGGATGATGACTTAAATAAGACCCGTGGTGAAGAAGCGTTTATTAACCACCCGCAATCATCTGTTAAAGTTATGGTTATTCCGACGAACGAGGAAGTTATGATTGCCAGAGATACAGAAAGATTAGCGTTAACAATGGCAGCGCTTTAAATTGGTAGCGTTTTAATTGTAGGTATGTAATGAATAGGTCTTTTGCTTTTTATTCCAAATTCGCTAAAATGTAAATATATCGGATAGTGTTGGGAGGACAATCTATGGGACCATGGACCAATCGTGAACAACGGGTTTACAAGCAAATAGTAGATTGGGAGCAAAACTTATTTGAATACGTACCTACAGATTTTGAACGGACCTTTGATAAATGGGTAGAGCTTGGCTTTGAAAAGCTGGATGAAAATATCCGCGAACAATTTTTCAAAAGCTTAGATCATTGGTTGTTTCATCTTCATGCTTTTATCCAAGGCTCGGATTCACAAATGATTGCTAGAGACCGTCTCTTGAAAGCTGCGAGGATTCTAAAAGAGGATATTGACCAAATTGTGGATATGAAGAGTCTAACGGTCGACCAGCTCGCTTATTTAGCGGATCAGCAAATTGCAAAATACCGCATCTATTCATTTGCACAGGGTAGTTTAGCAGGAACTGGTGGCGTCCTGTTAGGGACCGATATTCCAGCGATGATAATGCTAAATTTGCGTGCTGTGCAAAATATCGCAAATGTATATGGGTATGATGTCAATATACCGTATGAAACGATGACCTCTTTAAAGGTTTTTCATGCTGCCACATTACCTAAACGGATGAGGGCAGAGGGGTGGTCCAATCTTGTGAATGAAGTGAAACAATTCGATGAACAATTGTATTACTATTATGAAAAAGATGAAGAATTGACAAATGCGACATGGTTGGAGCAGCCACTCATTCAGATTTTGAAATCGATGGTTATTATTATGTTTCGAAAAAAAGTAATTCAAGGGCTTCCGCTAATCGGCATGGCTTTTGGTGCAGGAATGAATTATAAGCTATCACGCCAAGTGACTGACTTTGCGCATCATTTTTATCAAATGCGCTACTTACTTGAAAAAAACAGCGAAGAATAAAATGAGGTGATCATTTGAGCGTTCTAGAGCATAAAAAAGAAGCACCAAAATCAGTGCGTTGTATGGTTATAACGGTAAGCGATACACGGACTGAGGAGACTGATAAAAGCGGCAAACTTATGAAACAGTTACTTGAAGAATACGGACATGAAATTGTGAAATATGAAATTGTCAGAGATGATGAGGAGTCTATTAAGGCCGCGCTTATAAGAGGCTTTGATAATCATCAAGTTGAAGCCATAGTAACAAACGGTGGAACAGGAATTGCTAAACGAGACGTAACAATCGAAACCGTTCAGAAAATCATTACGAAAGAAATCGTCGGCTTTGGCGAGTTATTTAGAATGTTAAGCTATACAGAGGATATCGGCTCTGCTGCGCTTTTAAGTCGAGCGATTGCCGGGGTTGCGATGGACAAGCCAATCTTTTCAACCCCTGGGTCAACGGGCGCTGTTCGATTAGCGATGAACAAACTAATTCTCCCTGAGCTTGCTCATGTCATTAGGGAAATACGAAAGGATAAATAAGGGGTAAGAAGCAGAGAGCACCGCTCTCTGCTTCTTACCCATGGATTTTCTCCTCAATAACATTTTGGTTCATTCGATACCATATCCATAAATCATTAATAATCGATGCCAACTCAGATATTTCAGAATTTAATTGACATGAGCACACAAAGTCCTCCTCTATATCTAACTTGGACTGTTTTACATTGATGGTTGTTTCAAGCTCTTTAATTCGGTCTGGGATATGTCCCCTACTATTTTCCCAAGCGGCTACAATTGTTTGCTGCTCGACCGCACTATATTGATGCCATTCTTTATTTAAAAGCGGCAATAAAATTCCTAATCTATCATCCATTTGAAAAAATTGATTCATTGCAATAATCTCTCCTTATCTTAGCCTTTTTCCATTATACATGCATTGAAAACCCATATCCATTTATGTGATTTTAATTTTAAAAATAATTTTATGATAACCTATTGAAAAATGGTGTAAAACTTGTTACAGTATAGTTTATTAATGAGTAATCATATATTGCATTTAATTATTAAGGGACAATCAATCCCTTTTCATTTTTGTTTAGTGTGAATATTTATGAATTATTAAGAATCTTTATACAGGAATTTAAGGAGGAGTCTTAAGTGGCTAATAAAAAATGTGTACTTGCTTATTCTGGTGGACTTGATACGTCCGTTGCAATTAAATGGATTGCAGAACAAGGCTTTGATGTTATTGCGGTCTGCCTTGATGTCGGTGAAGGAAAAGATTTAGATTTTATTAAAGAAAAAGCGTTAAAAGTAGGCGCAATTAAATCTATCGTAATTGATGCAAAAAATGAATTTGCTGAAAGCTTTGTATTGCCAGCAATTTATGCAAATACAATGTATGAAAATAAATATCCATTAGTATCAGCATTATCTCGTCCGTTAATTGCGAAAAAACTAGTTGAAATTGCCGAACAAGAAGGCGCTGACGCTATTGCTCATGGTTGTACAGGTAAAGGAAATGACCAAGTTCGTTTTGAAGTGTCATTTGCAGCATTAAATCCAGAGTTAGATGTGATTGCTCCTGTTCGTGAGTGGAGCTGGTCACGTGAAGAAGAAATCGAATATGCAAAAAAACATGGTATTCCAATTCCGATCAATTTAGACAGCCCTTACTCGATTGACCAAAATTTATGGGGACGTGCAAATGAGTGTGGTGTGTTAGAAGATCCATGGGCAGCACCACCTGAAGATGCTTATGAGTTAACCAATCCAGTTGAGAACACACCTGATACACCTGAATATATTGAAATTGAATTTATTCAAGGGAAACCAGTTACGTTAAATGGTAAACATTATCCTTTAGATGAATTAATTCTTACTTTAAATAAAATTGCTGGCAAGCATGGTGTTGGCCGCATTGACCATGTTGAAAACCGTTTAGTAGGTATTAAATCTCGTGAAGTATACGAAGCACCTGCGGCAATTACGTTAATTAAAGCTCATAAAGAGCTTGAAGATTTAACACTTACACGTGAAGTAGCACACTTCAAACCAATTATTGAAATGAAGCTAGAAGAAGTTATTTATAATGGCCTTTGGTTCTCGCCGTTAACAGATGCATTAAAAGCATTTTTAACAGAAACACAAAAAACAGTAACAGGCGTTGTACGTGTCAAACTTTATAAAGGCAATGCTATTGTTGATGGCCGTAAATCTGATTATTCATTGTATAATGAAAATCTTGCAACATATACAACAGAAGATACGTTTGATCATACAGCTGCCATTGGTTTTACGAAGCTTTGGGGTCTACCAACACAAGTAAACAGCATGGTGAATGGTAAGAAGAAGGTGAACGCGTGAAAAAACTTTGGGGTGGCCGTTTCCAAAAAACAGCTGAGGAGTGGGTCGATGACTTTGGTGCATCGATCCACTTTGATAAACAGTTAGTTGAAGAGGATATCGAAGGTAGTCTAGCACATGTAACAATGCTAGGGAAATGTGGAATTTTAACAAATGACGAAGCTACGAAAATCAAAGCAGGCCTTGAAACATTGCTAGAAAAAGCGAAAAATAATGAGCTGGAATTCTCTGTTCAATATGAAGATATTCATTTGAATATTGAAAAGCAGCTCATTGATTTAATCGGTCCTGTCGGCGGTAAGCTACATACTGGTCGTAGCCGCAATGACCAAGTGGCAACAGATGTACATCTATATTTGCGCAACCAAGTGTTCGATATTTTAGAGGCAATTAGGTCGCTGCAAAAAGCTCTTGTGAAGCAAGCAGAACAGCATGTTGAAACGATTATTCCTGGCTACACGCATCTGCAGCGGGCCCAACCAGTTTCGTTTGCTCATCATCTTTTAGCCTATTTTTGGATGCTTGAGCGTGACTACGAAAGAATGCAAGAATCGTATAAACGAATTAACATTTCTCCGTTAGGAGCGGGGGCATTAGCTGGCACAACATTCCCAATTGATCGTGAGTATACGGCAGAATTGTTGGGCTTTGATAGTGTATATAATAATAGCTTAGATGCTGTAAGTGATAGGGATTATATTTTAGAGTTTTTAAGCAATTCATCAATATTGATGATGCATCTATCGCGTTTTTGTGAGGAATTAATTTTATGGTCTTCCTCGGAGTTCAATTTTGTCGAAATCGATGATACGTTTGCAACAGGCTCCAGCATCATGCCGCAAAAGAAAAATCCTGATATGGCAGAACTAATCCGCGGAAAAACAGGACGAGTTTATGGCGCATTATTTGGCTTGTTAACGGTTATGAAAGGTACGCCTTTAGCTTACAACAAAGACTTCCAAGAAGATAAAGAAGGCATGTTTGATGCTGTTAAAACAGTAAAAGGCTCTCTTGAAATATTTGCGGGCATGATTGACACTTTAAAGGTGAAAACTGAAGTGCTTCAGGAGACCGTTAAGGCTGACTTTTCAAATGCAACAGAGCTTGCAGACTATTTAGCAACGAAAGGGATGCCGTTCCGTGAAGCTCATGAAGTTGTTGGCAAGTTAGTTTTCACATGCATCCAAAGAGGAATCTATTTACTTGATCTTTCAATGGATGACTACAAAGAAGCATCAGCATTGTTTGCTGAGGATATTTACGAAGTTCTGCAACCGAAAACAGTTGTGGCAAGACGTAATAGTCTTGGTGGGACAGGCTTTGAACAAGTGAAAAGTGCATTAGATAAAGCAAAAAAAGCGTTGGGTTAAACCCAACGCTTTTTTATTCTACATCGTTTGAACGAACAACTAACACATCACATTTTGCATAACGCATAATATGTTCGGATACACTACCAATAAAGAAACGTTCAACAGCATTTAAACCTGTTGCACCACAAACAATTAAATCAACATTATGATTTGGTGCAAAGTCTTTAGCAATTTTTACTTTTGGGGAGCCATATCCAATAATGACATCAACTTGAGCAATGCCAGCTTCTTCTGCTTCTTTTTTATGCGATTCCAACAGTTCGTTTGCGAATACTTCAGCACGCTCAACAATCGTGCGGTCATAGGCTTCAACCGTTGCAAATGCTCTTGTATCAATAACATGTCCAATCAATAGTTTAGCATTGTTACTTTTGGTTATGTCCACTGCTTTTTTAAAAGCTCTTTCTGATTCCTTTGAACCGTCAATCGCGACCAAAACATTTTTATAAGCTAAACTCATAAAAAATTCCCCCTAGATGGTAATATAGGCAACTACTATAGCTCATTATATCATTTTACAATTCTAATAAATGGCTAAAAGTTGAAAAAATAATGAAAAAATTAGCAGAGGTGATAGAAGTGTTGCGACATTTTATTATAATCGCAATTTCGACGTTTGTTATTCTCGCTGGTTTTCCTTTCAATACTGCTGCAGACGATTTGATAAATTGTGTAGCCTTTAAAATAACGTTAGTTTCGGAAGGACAGGAAATCGAATGGGAGTATGAAAATCCTGATGGGTTTGAATATGAAGTCGGGAGTACGGTGATAAAAGGGCAAAATGCAAAAGAAGAAGTTGAAAAAATGTATAACGCTTTACAATTAACAAAATCAACGGAAGTGGAAGAAATAAAACAAATTCTTGAAAAGCAAGGCTATGACAAACTTGAAAAATTTGTCGTACGCTTAAAATATTTTGATGAGGAATTATTGACATGGAGTTGGGTTCGATAAAAATTCCGTCAATCGATTATTGTTCCCTAATCGATTGACGGAATTTTATTTAATAATCTGCAATTCCTTCGGATATTTTGTCAGTACCACTCTTCCGTTCTCTGCAATATAAATATCATCCTCAATGCGTACTCCACCTACGTTAGGTACATAAATTCCAGGCTCAATGGTAAACGTCATTCCTGTTTTTAAAAAATCTTGATTAGCACTATGAAGCGAAGGGAATTCATGAACATCAATCCCTAAACCGTGTCCGATTCGGTGTGTGAAAAATTCTCCATAACCAGCTTCGCTTATAATATCCCTAGCAATGTGGTCTACTTTTCCAATTTCAACGCCAGGCTTGCTTTCCTGAACGGCTACCAACTGTGCTTTTAATACTGTCTCATATATTTCCCGCTGTTGATCAGTAACGGAATGATAAGCGACAGTCCTTGTAATGTCAGAGCAATACCCATCAAGGACAACCCCAAGGTCAAATAAAACAAACTCCCCTTTTTCGATTATTTCTAAATTAGGTACACCGTGTGGCAAGGCAGTTTTCGCACCAGTTAACACCATCGTCGCAAAGGACATTTCCCTTATGCCTTTGCTCTTTAACTCATACTCAATCTTCGCGACAATTTCTAATTCGGTTTTCCCTTCTTTAATGGCACTAATGCCCACTTCAACTCCAAAATCAGCTAATTTTGCCGCCTCTCTTAAAATGGCTAATTCATTTTCGTCTTTTATTAAACGGAGCTCGTTTAGTTTTTCTTCGATAGCTTTAAAAGAAGTGTTTGGAAAAATAGTTTGCAGTTTTTCGACGTGCTCAAAGGTTAGATGGCCTTTTTCCACAGCAATTGTATGCACATCAATTTTTCTTTTTTGAACAGCTTTTTGAACAAACTCCCAAGGATTGTCAGTGTCATCATAGCCAATAATTTCATAGCCCCAACCCGCATTTTTAGCGGCTGTCATTTCCATTTTTGGACAAATTAAAAATGGTTCTTCATCTTGAAATAAACAAACACCTGCAATTCTTTCATGTGGATTCGTATAAAAATTACTTACATAAAAAATATTTGCGGTTGAAGTAATAAAAGCAAAGCTTACATTTTCCTTTTTAAGCCACTTTACAAGTTCACCAATACGTTGTTCCATCATAGCAACCCCTCTAAACATTATTTTACAATAAATTTACCAGAAATAGGGTTATGAAGTAAAATTTAATGATAATAAAATGAATAGTATAGAGGAATTTTGGCCTCTATGTCGTAGTATTGTTATAGGGAAATATATTTCAAGGAGTGAGATTATATGAAGGTTTCATTTCATGGACATGCGGTTGTATTAATTGAGACAGAAGGAAAGCGAATTATTATTGACCCATTTATTACAGGCAATAGTTTATGTGATTTGAAAGCCGATGAACTTGAAGTAGATGTGATTTTAGTTACACATGGTCATGGTGATCATTTAGGAGATACGATTGAATTAGCGAAAAGGAATAATGCAGTAGTTGTCGCACCTAATGAATTAGCGATTTATTTAGGATGGCAAGGGTTACATTCCCATCCAATGCATATTGGTGGTTCTTATCAATTTGATTTTGGGAAGGTAAAATTTACGCAAGCATTCCATGGTTCATCAATCATGAATGAAGAAACGCAGGAAATCACTTATACGGGCATGCCTTCGGGAATTTTATTTACGAATGAGGGAAAAACAATTTATCATGCCGGTGATACAGCGTTATTTTCTGATTTAAAATTAATTGGAGAACTGAATAATATTGATGTTGCCTTCCTACCAATTGGTGATAATTTTACGATGGGCCCAGAAGATGCGCTTTTAGCAGCAAAATGGGTAAAGGCGAAAACAGTTGTTCCAATTCATTTTAATACATTCCCCGTGATTAAGCAGGATGGGGTTGAATTTGTTTCAAGACTGGCAGTAGAAGGCATTAATGGCAAGCTTCTAAAACCTGGTGAAGGATTAGAATTTTAAATAAGACACGACATTTGTTATTATCGACAAATGTCGTGTCTTTACTTTAATGGAAGGATTTATTGTCGAAAAGATTTGATAATATCCGAGTTTCTAACATTGATGCATTGAAGTCAACTTCATCAACAAGTATAATTTAAAAAAACGCGTAATTTCTGCTAAAGGTGTGGTGAGATGGTTGGCAACAAAGCATGAACAAATACTACAGCATATTGAATCATTGGCAGTGGGAAATAAAATTTCCGTACGCCAAATTGCAAAAGATTTAAGTGTCAGTGAAGGTACCGCTTATCGAGCGATAAAGGATGCTGAAAATAAAGGGTTAGTAAGTACAATTGAACGAGTTGGCACGATTCGAATAGAAAAAAAGAAAAAGGAAAATATCGAAAAGCTAACATATGCCGAAATTGTTAATATTGTCGATGGACAAGTTTTAGGTGGGAGGGAAGGGCTACATAAAACGCTGAATCAGTTTGTCATCGGGGCGATGAAGCTTGAAGCGATGCTGCGCTATGTTGGCGCTGGAGATCTATTAATCGTAGGAAATCGTGATAAGGCACATGAGGAAGCGATTAAGGCTGGGTCTGCAGTATTAATAACAGGAGGCTTTGATGCTAATGAGAAGGTTAAACAATTAGCAGATGAAAAAAAGCTGCCAATTATCTCATCAAGCTACGATACATTTACGGTTGCGACGATGATCAACAGGGCAATCTACGACCAGCTTATTAAAAAAGAAATTGTTGTTGTCGATGACATTTTAACCTCTGTTGACCGGACGTTTTTTATGAAAACAACGGATACGGTTGAAGAGTGGTATGAATTAAATGCTGAAACAAGACATAGCCGTTTTCCGGTTGTTGACGAAAATATGAAAATCCAAGGTATCATTACATCTAAAGATATTATGGGTGCTAACAGGACAGTATCAATCGAAAAGGTTATGACGAAAAATCCAATTACTGTTAATGCGCGCACATCAGTAGCTAATTCCGCTCACCTGATGGTTTGGGAAGGAATCGAGCTTCTTCCAGTTATTGATGACCATCAACGCCTGCTCGGAATAGTAAGCCGTCAGGACGTATTAAAGGCCTTGCAGGTCATTCAGCGACAGCCGCAAATGGGTGAAACATTAGATGATATTGTGACGAGCCAATTTACAGAAGAAAGTGAAGGAGGCCAGCATATTTTCCGTTGCAAGGTAAGTCCGCAAATGACAAACCACCTTGGTACAATTTCCTACGGGGTGTTTACGACGATTGTAACAGAAGCTGGTAGCCGTGTTTTACGAAATTATAAAAAAGGTGATCTTGTTATCGAAAACTTGACTATTTATTTTATGAAGCCCGTTCAAATTGATACTACGTTAGAAATCCATCCGAAAGTGTTAGAAGTTGGTCGCAAGTTTGGTAAGGTTGATGTAGATGTTTACAATGAAGGTAAAAATGTCGGGAAGGCATTATTAATGGCACAATTAATTGATCGTTAAAAAATAGGCTGACAAGCTTGTCAGCCTACTATGTTCATCCTAATTTTTCTGTTCTGCTTCCTCAATTGCTTTAGGCTGATAATATTTATAAGTTCTAAATCCTTGAAAGGCATAGGCAAGTCCAACAACGGAAAAGACGATTCCAACAATCGTTGATACTTTATCCTTCCAGAGGATAAGCTGGTCGGCCCCAAAGAAAAGCATAAAAAGACCTAAAGAAATCGTCGCTTTGCTAGAAATCCACTGACGATGATAGGGCTGCTTCGTTCTGAAATATTTTACTCTAAAAAAAATATAAAGACTTATACAAAGGACTGAAAGAATACCGAAAATAGGCATATGTGAAGCTCCTCCAACTATTTTTCTCTTTTAGATAATATTATTGTAACATTAAAACTAGTCTTATGGTTTAACTTTATTCAGAGTTTCCTCTCACTGCTATAAGTGGCAGGATGAATATAATCAATATATAATGAAGAGAATTGCAAGTGTTAAATTTTCGTTTGTAAAAGGAGATAGGCATGAAGGCTGAAATATTAGATGCAATTAAACGCTACGAAAAAATTATTATTCATCGTCATGTTCGTCCTGACCCAGATGCGGTTGGTTCCCAAGGTGGTTTGGCTGAAATGATTAAAGCTTCCTTCCCAGAAAAAAAAGTATTTGTTGTTGGTGAAATGTACGATTCGCTTTTATTTTTAAATAAAATGGATGATATTACCGACGACTATTATGACGGTGCATTAGTTATTGTTTGTGATACTGCCAACCAAGAAAGGATTAGTGATGACCGTTATAATCGTGGAGAGATGCTTATTAAAATTGATCACCATCCGAATCATGATCAATACGGCGATATTTTATGGGTAGACACAACATCAAGCTCCACAAGTGAGTTAATTTATGAGTTTTATCTATTTGGTAAGGAAAAAGGATTAAAAATGAATGAAAAAGCGGCACAATTAATTTTTGCCGGCATTGTCGGGGATACAGGTCGATTTTTATTCCCAAGTACAAATATAAAAACGTTTCGCTATGCTGCCGATTTGTTGGAATATAAGTTTAATCCAACTTCGCTATACGATCAACTATATAATACTACTATTGAGGTTGTACACCTACAGGGTTACATTCTTGAAAATTTCAAACATTTTGAATCGGGTGTTGCCTATATTTCAATCACCAAGGAAATATTAGAGAAGTTTAAAGTAACGCCTGCTGATGCTTCTCAATTAGTAAGCGTACTTGGAAATATTGAAAAAGTCTTAGCATGGGTATTTTTTGTTGAGGAAAATGGTGAAATTCGTGTCCGCTTACGTTCGCGCGGTCCGATTGTCAATACAATTGCCCAAAAATACAATGGCGGCGGCCATCCGCTCGCATCTGGGGCAACCATCTACAAATGGGAAGATACCGACCTAGTCATCAAAGACTTGGAAGAAGCTTGTCTGCAATTTAGAAATTAGGAAGCAGGGGACGGCTTTTCTGCTTCCTGAACCGTCCCCTGCCTCCTTATAACAACTCAACCTTTAAATAAAGATCAAGCCTTGTATATAAATGAAGCTGTTCGACCTTCATTTGATATTTTTGACCTTCAAGTGTGATGATTTTATTTTCAATCGTGTTGATTATTAATTGGGTATTAGCAGCAACCGTTTCAATATCTTGTTTTATTAATGAATTAATATCCTGCTTGATTGCTTCTTTTAAATTAAATTTAGTAAATTCGTTTAACATTAATTTTTTTTCATTTGTAAAAATAAAGTTAATTTCTTCAATAATTAGCTTCTTTTTGTTTTCTTCATTAAATTTTTCATAATCTTTTTGCCAAATGGCTTTCTCGTTTTCAAGATCCCGTATAGTTGCCTTCTGTTCTAAAAGTAAATTAATCTGTTTATCTTGTATATGACCATACATGAATAGGAAGACGAGCCAACCAGCAATAGTTCCAACAAAAACACCTGCTAAAAACCTCTGCCATGAGCGGAGTTGATAAAAAGGTGGGATTCTCATTGCGTTACATTCTCCTGAATGATCCAGCTAATGATTTTTGCAGCGGTTTGCGTCCCGCCCATTGCGGCAACAATTAATAACACTTGTTTGAAAATATCTAGTGGGACACCGTCAAATAATCCACGCTGGAAGTTTGTAATCGCATCAAAGGTCCCGCCAATAGCAGCAACGATGGCCCAGATTTTTAAGCTTTTCGCTATTCTGCCAATAATGATAAGGGGTGGTTCTCCGATAAGAAAGGCTGAGATGCCGCCAACTAAAGAGCCTCCTAACAGGACACCTAGAGCTATAAAATAACAATGGATCATCGTAGCCATAAAGCGTTCTTCACCCATATAGCCAACTCCTTAAAACCGCTTAATAAAGTTTATCAATACATACATATGGACAAAAGCAGACTAGTATGTTTGTTTTATACTATCGACATTTATATTTATTAGGGTGTGAGGAAAATGAAATTTGTACATCTTCATGTACATAGTTCTTATAGTTTGCTTAATAGTACGATGAATGTTGAAGAGCTTGTACGTTCAGCAGCTACACAGGGACATGCGGCTTTGGCAATCACAGATGAAAATGTAATGTACGGGGCGGTTGCATTTTACAAAGCATGCAAACGTCAGCACATTAAACCAATTTTAGGTATGTTACTTTTAGTAGAAGCTGAAACTGAAGTTAGTATGGAAGGTAAGCATGCCAGTTATCCCATGCTCGTATTAGCCCGGACGAATACTGGCTATCGCCACTTGCTTAAGCTTTCAACCATTGTTCAAACCGAACATAAAAACGGTGTCCCCTTACCAATATTAATGTCCCATTCAGAAGGACTTATTGCCATTTCTCCTGCTTCAGGTGAAATGAATCAACACCTTTTGAAACAATCATTTCAAGAGGCTGAACGAACAGTTGAAAAATACGTGCAAGTGTTTAAAGAAAATTTTTATATCGGCATTGAACCAAGTACAACAAAAGAGGAGGAGCGCCTCAATAGTTTAGTAATCAAATTTTGCAAAGAAAAAAACATTCAAGCTGTAGCAACGAACCGTGTTCACTATTTAAAAAAGGAAGATGCGCTCATTCATGACTGTTTGCAATGCATAAAGCATGGCACAAAGCTCAATGAAAAAGAAAGTCCAATTGAAAGACGAGAGAATTACTTAAAAGATGAAGAAATGATGATAAGGCAGTTTCACCATCTTCCCGAGGCCATTGCCAATACTGTGAAAATTGCCAACCAATGCGAAGTGACGATTCCGCTAGGTGAAATGGTCTTGCCGAAATACCCCTTGCCAACAGGGATGTCTGCAGATCAGTTTTTAAAAAGCTTATGCTTGAAAGGATTAGAAAAAAGATATAAAGCTTCGCCGCCAAGTGGTGCTGGGGAACGATTAGAATATGAATTATCGGTTATTCAAAAAATGAAATTTAGCGATTATTTTTTAATTGTTTGGGATTTTATGAGCTATGCACATAAAAAAAGAATTTTAGTAGGTCCAGGAAGGGGCTCTGCAGCGGGTTCACTAGTTGCTTATGTTCTTGGAATCACCAATATTGATCCATTAAAATATAATTTATTATTTGAGCGCTTTTTAAATCCAGAACGAATCTCGATGCCGGATATTGATATTGACTTTCCTGACCACCGCCGCGATGAAATGATTCAATATGTTTCACGAAAATACGGTAAAGAGCATGTCGCCCAAATTATCACGTTTGGCACATTGGCTGCCCGTGGGTCAATCAGAGATGTTGGCAGAGTGCTTGGAGTGCCAGTAAATGAAATTGATCGCTTAGCGAAAGTCATTCCTGGACGGCCTAGCATCACGTTAGAGCAGGCACTGAAAGAATCAGCAGCACTACAAAATGAACTAAAAGAAAATCATGTCGCCCGAAAAGTATTTACAATTGCTCAAAAAATTGAAGGTCTTCCTAGGCATACATCAACACATGCAGCAGGGGTGGTAATCAGTGATTCCCCATTAACAGACTCTGTTCCATTGCAGGAAGGGCATGGCGATGTATTATTAACTCAATATCCAATGGAAATACTTGAAGAAGTGGGCTTATTAAAAATGGATTTTCTCGGTTTGCGCAACTTGACGCTTATTGAAAATATTCAAGCGTTAATTCAGAAAGAAATGGGGCAAACTATGAATCTCCAAGATATTCCAATGGACGATGAAAAAACATTTACTTTGCTTGGAGAAGGTGATACAACAGGGGTCTTTCAGCTTGAATCGACAGGAATGAGGAAAGTATTATCCCGTTTGAAGCCTACTAATTTTGAAGATATTGTAGCTGTCAATGCCTTGTATCGTCCCGGCCCGATGGAAAATATTCCGACTTTTATTGAAAGAAAGCACGGTGAAAGGAAGATTTCTTTTCCGCATGAGGATTTAAAAGAGATTCTCGCACCAACCTATGGCGTCATCGTCTATCAAGAGCAGATTATGCAAATCGCCTCGAGAATGGCTGGCTTTACATTAGGTGAAGCAGACCTATTAAGACGTGCCGTTAGCAAGAAGAAGCGGGAAATATTAGAGAAAGAAAGAGAACACTTTGTGAAAGGCTGTCTTAAAAATGGCTATGACGAAATAGTTGCAGGACAGGTGTATGATTTAATTGTCCGTTTTGCAAATTACGGCTTTAATCGTAGCCATGCTGTTGCTTATAGTGTTATTGCCTACTGGTTGGCTTACTTAAAGGCGAATTATCCATTGTATTTTATGGCAGCCCTCTTAACGAGCGTTGTTGGAAATGAAGATAAAATTGCTCAATATATTGGTGAGGCAAAGCAAAAACATATAAAAATCCTTCCGCCATCGATTAACAAAAGCACGTACCGCTTTATGGTTGAAGATGGAAAGCTTAGATTTAGTTTAGCCTCGATCAAAAATATCGGGATGACAGCGCTCAAGGAAATTCTTTATCATCGCAAGAAAAAAGGCAAATTTACAGATCTTTTCGATTTTTGTGCAAGGGTATCACTTAGAGTCGTTAACCGTAGAGTAATTGAATCGTTAATCTTATCAGGGAGTTTGGATGAGTTTGGAAAAGACCGGGCCGAATTGTTGGCTAGTCTTGATGCAGCGGTGAACTATGCTGAATTAGTAAATGAAGAGGATGGCGGCCTTTTTTTATCGGATGATATTGTACCAAAGCCGCAATATGTAATGGTTGAACCATTCTCAACTGAAGCTAAGCTGCAATTTGAAAAAGAAGTTTTCGGCTTTTATTTGTCCGATCATCCAATTGAGCCTTATAAAACTTTATTAACGAGAATGAATGCTGTAACGATTGCCCATCTCAAAGCGCTTGTCGGCACATCTATCCATGTTGGTGCACTGATTGCTAATGAAAAGGTGATTAAGACAAAAAAAGGGGAACAAATGGCGTTTCTAACTTTAAGTGATGATACTGGGGAAATCGAGGCCGTTGCTTTTCCAGCGACCTACAAAAAATATGTAACATTATTAAATAAAGGGGAAATTTTATTTATTCAAGGCAAAATAGAAGAAAGAGAGGAAAAGCTGCAGCTCATTATAAATGCTGTAACATCAATAAAAACTTTAAAAGCGCATGCTTTTGAAAAGCTTTATTTGAAAGTAGATAAAAATCAACAACAAGCTGGAAAATTACATCAAATCAAAAATATCTTAAAACAATATCCAGGAACAACAGCAGTTTATATCCATTATGCCGATGAACAAAAAACGGTATTGCTTCCGAAAGAGTGGTCGGCAAAATTAACTGCTGAATGCCTGAAAAAGCTAAAAATGGTATTAGGTGCGAAAAATGTCGTAATAAAAAAGTAAATTTGAAATAAAAGAAATAGTCACAAAAATGAAGCATCTTTACAGGATAATCACTTTTGATATAATAAAGGAGTTTAGTATTTATTTTTAAGACTAGGTCTTACTTTATACAAACGAGCTAGGCAATTACTGAAGGAGTGAAATGAATGTCCGTTACACGGGAGGAAGCATTACACATACATCAAATTAACAAAGGAAAAGTAGAAATCAAATCAAAGGTTCCGGTTCGGAATGCGAATGATTTAAGCTTGGCTTATTCACCAGGAGTTGCTGAGCCGTGTAAAGTAATCTATGAGGATAAAAATAAAGTTTATGAATACACAATGAAGGGCAATATGGTTGCTGTAGTTTCTGATGGAACAGCCGTACTCGGATTAGGGAACATCGGACCTGAAGCAGCTCTTCCGGTAATGGAAGGAAAGGCTGTCTTGTTTAAAAGTTTTGCAGGTGTAGATGCATTCCCGATTTGCTTAAATACAACGGATGTTGAAAAAATAATCGAAACTGTCAAATTATTACAGCCTACATTTGGTGGTGTTAATTTAGAAGATATCTCAGCACCTAACTGTTTTATAATTGAAGAAAGACTGAAAAAAGAAGCGAGCATTCCAGTTTTTCATGATGATCAACATGGTACGGCCATTGTTACAGTTGCAGGATTAGTAAATGCGCTGAAATTAGTTGGGAAATCAATTTCCGATATTAAAGTTGTTATGAATGGTGCTGGTGCGGCCGGAATCGCCATCGTTAAGCTTCTATATCAATTTGGTGTTCGAAATGCGATTATGTGTGATACGAAAGGAGCCATTTTTGAAGGCCGCCCATATGGGATGAATGAAATCAAAGAACAAGTGGCTAAAATGACAAACCTCGAGAAAATTGAAGGCACTTTAGCAGATGTTATTAAAGGTGCAGATGTATTTATTGGTGTTTCTGTTGAAGGTGCGTTAACACCTGAAATGGTAAAATCAATGAACAACGATCCGATTATTTTTGCAATGGCTAATCCTGATCCGGAAATCCTGCCATCGCTTGCTAAAGAATGCGGCGCTAAAGTTGTTGGAACAGGCCGTTCTGATTTTCCAAATCAAGTTAATAACGTTTTAGCGTTTCCAGGTATTTTTAGAGGGGCATTAGATACGCATGCCACCCATATTAACGAAGAAATGAAAATAGCAGCAGTAAATGCTATTGCTGGCTTAATTTCAGACGAGGAGCTTTCATCTGATTACGTCATTCCAGCTCCATTTGATACTAGGGTTGCACCAGAGGTAGCAGCGGCTGTAGCTAAAGCGGCGATTGAAACCGGTGTAGCTAGGAAAGTTATAGATCCAGAAGACATCAAAGAAAAAACAAGAAAACTATCTTTACTAGAAGAAAATTAGGGCGTATCGCTTTTTTAAAAAAAGTTGATGAGCTAGGCTGTTAGGGGGGTATTTGGTTGCTTAAGGATTTATTAGGGAAAAAAAGAAAGAAGTATGCTGCAATTCCTTCTGAACAAGGCAAACAAGATGTACCAGAAGGCTTAATGACGAAATGTCCTGATTGTAAAAAAATTATGTACACAAAAGAATTAATGAAAAGTTTAATGGTCTGCCAAGTTTGTGGACACCATTTTCAAATGAATTCAAGTGAACGGATTGCCAGTGTTATTGATGAAGGGACATTTGTAGAATATGATCAAAATATGATTTCAGAAAATCCATTGAATTTTCCGGATTATATTGAAAAAATTGAAATAGACCGCAGGAAAACAGGTTTAAATGAAGCGATTGTAACAGGTGAAGGAAAAATAAATGGACTTGAAACGGTTATTGCTGTGATGGATTCGGGTTTTCGAATGGGTAGCATGGGTTCTGTAGTTGGAGAAAAAATCACCCGGGCTATTGAAAAAGCAATTGAGCGAAAAATTCCATTCATTATTTTCACTGCATCTGGCGGTGCGCGGATGCAAGAAGGTGTTCTTAGCTTAATGCAAATGGCAAAAACGAGTGCTGCCTTGAAAGCATTAAGCAATAGTGGTGGTTTAATTATTTCGGTGATGACACATCCAACAACAGGTGGCGTATCCGCAAGCTTCGCGTCATTAGGAGACTATAATTTCGCTGAACCTGGTGCATTAATCGGTTTTGCGGGCAGAAGAATTATAGAGCAAACAATCCGCGAGCAATTGCCAGATGATTTTCAAACAGCCGAGTTCTTGTTTAAACATGGTCAATTAGACAAAGTAGTAAATAGAATGGAATTAAAAGAGACATTAGCGACTGTCCTTGATATTCATAAATTTGCAAATTTATAGGAGGTGTTTTTTAATTGGCAGGAGAAATGGAATTTGAACGTCCGGTTATAGAACTTCGCAAAAAAATTATCGAATTAAAAAAATTTACTGAGGAAAAAGAAATTGATCTTTCCGATGAAATTAAAAAATTAGAATCAAGACTAGAAAAATTAGAGCAAGAGGTATATGGCAATTTAACCCCATGGGATCGAGTTCAAATTGCCCGCTTTCCAAATAGACCAACATCTCTTGAATACATTGGGCACCTTTTTACTGATTTTATTGAATTGCATGGAGACCGTTTTTATAGTGATGATGAAGCGATTGTTGGTGGTATTGCAAAATATCACGGTATACCCGTTACTATTGTTGGTCATCAGCGTGGAAAAGACACGAAAGAAAATATTCGCCGCAATTTCGGTATGCCACACCCTGAGGGCTATCGTAAAGCTTTGCGTTTAATGAAACAGGCGGAGAAGTTTAAACGTCCGATTATTACCTTTATTGATACGAAAGGCGCTTATCCCGGAAAGGCTGCAGAGGAAAGAGGCCAAAGTGAAGCAATTGCCAAAAATCTATTTGAAATGGCTGGTTTAACAGTACCCGTTATTAGCATTGTAATCGGTGAGGGCGGTAGCGGTGGTGCACTTGGAATAGGCGTTGGAAACCATATTCATATGCTCGAAAACTCTACATATTCTGTTATCTCACCTGAAGGCGCTGCTTCTATTCTTTGGAGAGACGCTAGCCAAGCAAAGCGAGCAGCTGAATCGATGAGAATTACTGCACCTGATTTAAAAGAGCTTGGGATTATAGACGAAATTATTCCAGAAGTGAAAGGCGGAGCCCACCGTGATATCGTGAAGCAAGCCGAAGAAATTGACAAAGTGCTTGCCAAATCAATGGATGAATTAATGGTATTAGATGAAAATGCTATCGTTCATAATAGGTATTTAAAGTATAAGAACATAGGAAAGATTTCGTTTTGTAATGAATATATAGAAGCAAAGTAAATTACTGTCATAAACGTGCTTTCATTGAATCGGAAGCACGTTTTCTTATACTGATAGTATTAAATTTACCAAAAAAATGAAAGATAATATAGATAATGAGGTGGCCCGAGGATGAAAAAAATCGGTGTATTAACAAGTGGAGGAGACTCCCCAGGAATGAATGCTGCGATTCGTGCAGTTGTCAGAAAGGCAATTTTTCACGGTGTAGAAGTCTATGGTATAAATTATGGGTTTGCAGGTTTAATATCTGGTGATATGAGAAAACTGGAACTTGGCTCTGTAGGTGATATTATCCATCGTGGCGGAACAATGCTTTATACAGCTCGCTGCAAAGAATTTAAAACAGAGGAAGGTAGGCAAAAGGCCATCGAAGAACTGAACAGGTATGGAATTGAAGGACTTGTTGTAATTGGTGGTGACGGATCTTTCCGTGGGGCAAAAGACCTGACTGAAAAAGGCTTCCCATGTATTGGTATACCAGGAACAATCGATAATGATATCCCTGGCACCGATTTTACAATCGGTTTTAATACAGCATTAAACACCGTCCTAGATGCAATTGATAAAATTCGTGATACAGCTACCTCCCATGAAAGAACATATGTAATTGAAACAATGGGGCGGCATGCTGGTGATATTGCACTATGGGCGGGACTGGCTGGTGGTGCTGAATCGATTATTATCCCTGAAGTTCAATATAATATGGATGAGATTGCAGGTCGAATTTTACGTGGCCATGAGCGTGGGAAAAAGCATAGTATTATCATTATTGCCGAAGGTGTTGGCAGCGGTTTAGAATTTAGTAAAAAGATTCAGGAAGCAACAAACCTAGAAACAAGAGTCACTGTATTAGGTTATATCCAACGTGGTGGAAAACCAACAGCATTTGATCGGACACTGGCAAGCCGATTAGGCGCTCGTGCCGTTGAGTTGTTGATTGAAGGGAAAAAAGGTAGAATGGTCGGGGTTGAATGCAATAAAGTTGTTGACCATGATATAATCGAAATCCTTTCGAGAGAACATAAGCTCGATGTTGAAATGTACAAACTTTCTCAGGAGTTATCAATATAAATTTATCTTTCTAAACAAAACAGGAGGCCTAGAAAATGAGAAAAACAAAAATTGTCTGCACGATTGGGCCAGCAAGTGAATCAGTAGATATTTTAATGGAACTAATGAAAGCTGGAATGAATGTAGCTAGATTAAATTTTTCCCATGGGAACTATGAGGAGCATGGGGAGCGTATTAAAAATATTCGTGAAGCAGCTAAAAGATTACAAAAAGATATTGCGATATTATTAGATACGAAAGGTCCAGAAATACGTACACACACAATGACAGGTGGAGAAATTCACCTTAATGTAGGGAATGAAGTTACCGTTTCAATGACAGAGGTTGTTGGAACAGAAGAAAAATTTTCTATTTCATATCCGGGGCTAATTGATGATGTTGAAGTGGGCTCAAAAATACTTCTTGATGATGGTTTAATTGAACTAGAGGTATTGCATAAAGGCAATAATGAAATCCGTACAAAAATATTAAATAGCGGTATTTTAAAAAATAGAAAAGGTGTTAATGTTCCAAATGTAGTTATTAATCTTCCTGCAATGACCGAAAAGGATGCGCAAGATATTTTGTTTGGAATCGAACAAAATGTTGATTTTATCGCTGCCTCATTTGTAAGAAAGGCACAGGATGTTTTAGCCATTCGCAAGCTCTTAGAAAAGAATAACGGAACAACAATCCGAATTATTCCAAAAATCGAGAATCAACAAGGGGTAGAAAACATTGATGAAATTTTGGAGGTTTCTGATGGGATGATGGTTGCTCGCGGTGACCTTGGTGTCGAAATTCCCGCTGAAGATGTTCCATTAGTTCAGAAAATGCTTATTAAAAAATGTAATACCGCTGGTAAGCCAGTTATAACGGCAACACAAATGCTAGATTCAATGCAAAGAAATCCTAGACCAACGAGGGCTGAAGCAAGCGATGTTGCCAATGCTATATTTGATGGGACAGATGCGATTATGCTTTCTGGTGAAACAGCCGCTGGCACATATCCTGTCGAAGCTGTTCAAACAATGGACAGGATTGCTTCTAAGGCGGAAACAGCTTTATCTTACTTAGAACTGTTAACAAATCGTAGAAAAGAAAGCGAAGTAACGATAACAGACGCTATCAGTCAATCTGTAGCCCATACAGCCTTAAACTTAAATGTAAAAGCAATCATAACGCCAACCGAAAGCGGATCAACAGCGCAAAGTATTTCTAAATATCGTCCTAAAGCCCCAATCATTGCTGTTACACCAAGCAATAAAATTTCAAGAAAATTAGCGCTTGTATGGGGTGTTTTTACAAAAGTAGGGAAATCTTCGGAGACAACTGATGAAATGCTTGATAATGCCGTTCAAGATGCACTTGAGACAGGTTTAGTTTCCCATGGTGACCTTGTCGTTTTAACCGCAGGTGTACCAATTGGAACGCCTGGAACGACAAATTTAATGAAGGTTCATATTATTGGCGATGTAATTGCAAAAGGGCAAGGAATCGGCCGCAGAAGTGCAACAGGTGAAGTTGTTATTATCAAGAACGTCAAAGAAGCAGAACAGAAAATGAAAGATGGAGCGATTGTTGTTACAACGAATACTGATCGCGATATGATGCCAGTATTAGAGAACGCAGCAGCGATTATTACAGAGGAAGGCGGCTTAACTAGCCATGCAGCCGTTATCGGCCTAAGTCTTGGATTACCTGTTATTGTTGGTGTTCAAAATGCGACGACATTATTTAAAGATGGACAGGAAATTACTGTCGATGCCGCCCGCGGCGATATTTACGATGGTCTTGCCAGCGTCATCTGAAAACTGGTCTTTTATATAATTAGATAAAAAAGCGTAGAAAGTAACATAACTTTCTACGCTTCTTTTTTGCCGACAATATACGTCCACACGTCTTTAAACACATTAGCATCATGTAACGTATTAAAGAGGACTAGGGTAACAGGGCCAATAATTAAACCAAGAAATCCAAAAAGCTTAAAACCAACAAACAAGGCAATTAACGTAGCAAGCGGATCAAGTCCAATGCTCGAGGATAAAATTCTCGGCTCCATCACTTGTCTAACGATTAAAACAACTATGTATAGACTTCCTAATTTAATTGCTAACGAAATATCATTTGCAAAGATAAGATAAACAATCCATGGCACAAAGATTGCTCCAGTTCCTAAATAAGGTAGAACATCAACGAATCCAATAATTAAAGCAATCGTAACAGCATATTCAACCTTAAAGAAGAGAAGGCCTAATAATACGATAATCGTCGTGATTGAAATTAACGTAGCCTGGGCTTTAATAAATCCTATTAAAGCTTTCTTTAAATCATCATAAACAGTTCTGCCGCTTGATTGAAATTTCATCGGTAAAAATTTACGTCCGTAATCTTTTAAACGGTACCAATCCTTACTTATAAAGAAAGTTGCTAAGAGTGAAAAGATTAAGACGGTAGCTATATTAGGCAAAACACCTAGAAAGTTCGGAATCGCCCTTAAAATCACTTCGATCCATGCACTTACTCTAGATGCAATTGCTGTGCCAACATCTTGAATGTTTTTTATGATTGTATCCTGCTGCCCAGCATCTAAATCATTAAAAAAGATTAGAATTTGGTTGTAAAAAGGAATAATTTGATTCGTTACGTACTCCTCTACATATGCAACAAGATTTTCAAATTGTGTAGGAACAACTTTAGCTAAGTAATTAGAGCCTGAAATAATTTCCGCAATTAGTAAAGTTAAAAGACCTGCAACAACCCCGATAATTAATATTAATACAATGATAACCGCCAAGGTCCTCGGCATTTTTGTTTTATACTCAAAAAAATTTACTAAAGGATTCATTATAAAAGCGAGCACAAAGGCAATAATAAATGGGTAAGTAACGGATGAGACAAAATAAAGGCCTATTGGCACAACAATTATAATGGCTAGGACAAGCAAAAACCGTAAGGCTCTATAAATATATACTGAGTTCAACGATAACTTCCTTTCATTTTGTTGTTTTGTAATATTTTACAATGGAATAAGATTTAAAGAAAGAAAAAAAGTCGGCCATGTTGCCATGAAGTTGTGGCGATTTTTTGTCGAATATGTTACGATAATGTTAACGTGCAAATTGGAAGGTTGACGCACATTGTAAATCCAATTGTATTTCTACTTCTACTGTTAATTATAACAGTAATTGGTAGAAAACAATCAATTATTATTACAATTTCAGTTTTTTGAGGAAAAAAAGTATATTTTTATTAATTTTCTATTCACTTTTGATTCACAAAAGTCTGATTATTGTTTATAATAATTTTGTGTCTATCCTTCCGACATTTTTCGCATGAAGGAAATGTAAGCATTTTCTTTTTAGAAAAAGTCTTTAGGGTTGGGGTAAATTTATTAGTAAATTTTATTAGTAAAGGAGAGGGGTCAAGTATGACATTAGTAACTCGTGGTCTTGAAGGGGTAGTAGCAACACAATCAAAAGTAAGTTCAATTATTGATGATCAATTAACGTATGTGGGGCATCCAATCGATGATTTGGCTGAAAATGCAAGTTTTGAAGAGGTTGTATATCTTTTATGGCATTTTAAACTTCCAAATAAAGAGGAACTAGCCGAATTAAAGCAACAGCTTGCTGAAAATGCAAGTATACCTCAAGAGATTATTGATCATTTTAGATCATATCCTATCGATAAAGTACATCCAATGGCTGCATTACGTACAGCGGTGTCAATGTTAGGTCTATTTGATGATGAAGCAGATGTAATGGACAAGGAGGCAAATTATCGTAAAGCTATTCGTCTCCAAGCAAAAATGCCAACATTAGTTGCTACATTCTCAAGAATTCGCAAAGGATTAGACCCAGTAGCACCTCGTACTGATTTATCCATTGCAGCAAACTTCTTATATATGCTTAGTGGAAAAGAACCTGAGGCAATTGCAATCGAAGCGATTGATAAAGCATTAGTATTACATGCTGACCATGAATTGAATGCGTCTACATTTACAGCTCGTGTTTGCGTAGCGACACTTTCTGATGTATATTCAGGTATCACTGCTGCGATTGGTGCATTAAAAGGACCTTTACATGGTGGCGCAAATGAACAAGTTATGAAAATGCTAGCAGAAATTGGTTCTGTTGAAGCTGTTGATTCATATTTAGAAAATGCATTTGCTAACAAGCAAAAAATCATGGGCTTCGGTCACCGCGTATATCGTCAAGGCGACCCACGTGCAAAGCACTTACAAAAAATGTCTCAACAATTAACAACGCTTACAGGCGAGCCAAAATGGTATGAAATGTCTGTTAAAATGGAAGCGATTGTAAGAGAGAAAAAGAATATTCCTCCAAATGTGGACTTCTATTCAGCGTCTGTATATCATAGTTTAGACATTGAGCATGATTTATTCACACCAATTTTTGCGGTTAGCCGCGTTTCTGGTTGGTTAGCTCATATTTTAGAACAATATGACAACAACCGCTTAATTCGCCCACGTGCAGATTACGTTGGCCCACAAAAACAAGCATGGGTACCGATTGAAAATCGTTAATAAAAACTTTATACTATAATTACATTGAGGGAGGGATATTACTTCCCTCTTTCTCAGTGTGAAAATAAATAATTGTTTTTTGGTCAAATAGAGAGAGAGGACCAACAAAATGTTTAGGAGGTAAGGGAAAGTGACACAAGGACAAAAAATCACTGTAGACAATGGGGTATTAAATGTACCGAATAATCCTGTTATTCCGTACATTGAAGGAGATGGAATCGGACCTGATATTTGGGCAGCATCATCACGCGTATTAGATGCAGCTGTTGAAAAAGCATACAATGGCGAGAAAAAAATTGTATGGAAAGAAGTATTAGCTGGTGAGAAAGCATTTAACCAAACAGGGGAATGGTTACCACAAGAAACACTAGATGTTATTAAGGAATACATAATTGCAATTAAAGGACCTTTAACAACACCTATTGGTGGCGGTATTCGTTCTTTAAACGTTGCACTTCGTCAAGAATTAGATTTATTTACTTGCTTACGCCCAGTTCGTTATTTCAATGGTGTACCATCACCCATTAAACGTCCAGAAGACACTGATATGGTAATCTTCCGTGAAAATACAGAAGATATTTATGCTGGTATTGAGTGGCAGCAAGGATCTCCAGAGGTTCAAAAAGTAATTGACTTCCTTCAAAATGAAATGGGAGTAAATAAGATTCGTTTCCCTGAAACTTCAGGTATTGGTATTAAAGCAGTGTCTGCAGAAGGTACGAAGCGTTTAGTTCGTTCAGCAGTTCAATATGCAATTGATAATAATCGTAAGAGTGTAACGCTTGTTCATAAAGGTAATATTATGAAATTTACTGAAGGTGCGTTCAAAAACTGGGGTTATGAAGTGGCTGAAGAAGAATTTGGCGACAAAGTATTCACTTGGGCACAATATGACCGTCTCGTTGAAACAGAAGGCAAAGATGCTGCCAATAAAGCACAAGCAGAAGCAGAAGCTACTGGCAAAATCATCGTAAAGGATACAATTGCAGATATCTTCCTACAACAAATTTTAACACGTCCTCGTGAGTTTGAAGTTGTAGCAACAATGAACTTAAACGGTGACTATATTTCTGATGCGCTTGCTGCTCAAGTTGGTGGTATTGGAATTGCCCCTGGCGCTAATATCAACTATGAAACAGGACATGCTATTTTCGAAGCAACACATGGTACTGCACCTAAATATGCAGGCTTAGATAAGGTTAACCCTTCTTCTGTTATTCTTTCCGGTGTGCTTATGCTTGAACATTTAGGCTGGACTGAAGCGGCAAAACTAATCACCAACTCTATGGAAAAGACGATTGCCAGCAAAGTTGTAACCTATGATTTTGCTCGTTTAATGGATGGAGCAACTGAAGTTAAGTGTTCAGAATTCGGTAACGAATTAATTAAAAATATGGCATAATTTTAAGCATTAGGTCCAAATGAAATTGGACAAACTACTGAAAAATGTTTGTTTTTTAGGGACTGGCTGTATCGGTCAGTCTCAAAATCAGATAAATCAGGGGGAATAGAAATGACAATCAAGCGTAAAAAGATTTCTGTAATCGGAGCAGGTTTTACAGGTGCTACTGCGGCGTTTTTAGCAGCACAAAAAGAACTTGGAGATGTTGTATTAGTTGATATTCCACAATTAGAGAATCCTACAAAAGGTAAAGCTCTAGACATGTTGGAGGCATCACCAGTTCAAATGTTTGATGCAAATATTATTGGTACTTCAAACTACGAAGATACTGCTGATTCAGATGTAGTAATCATTACTGCCGGCCTTGCTCGTAAACCTGGCATGAGCCGCGACGATTTAGTTTCTACTAATGCAAAAATAATGAAAGCTGTTACGCAAGAAATTGTTAAGTATTCTCCAAACTGCTATATCATCGTATTAACGAACCCAGTTGATGCTATGACATATACAGTATACAAAGAATCTGGATTCCCTAAAAATCGTGTAATAGGTCAATCAGGTGTTCTTGATACAGCACGCTTCCGTACATTTGTTGCCCAAGAATTAAACTTATCAGTAAAAGATATTACAGGGTTCGTATTAGGTGGTCATGGCGATGACATGGTACCATTAGTTCGCTACTCATTTGCTGGTGGTATTCCGCTAGAAAAACTAATCCCGGCAGATCGTTTAGAAGCAATTGTTCAACGTACTCGTACTGGTGGTGGCGAAATCGTTAACCTATTAGGTAACGGTAGTGCTTACTATGCACCTGCTGCTTCACTAGTTGAAATGGCAGAAGCAATTCTTAAAGACCAACGTCGTGTATTACCAACTATTGCTTATCTTGAAGGCGAATATGGCTATGAAGGTATTTACCTTGGCGTACCAACAATTCTTGGTGGAAACGGTATCGAACAAATTATTGAACTTGAATTAACTGCTGAAGAAAAGGCAGCGTTGGACAAGTCTGTTGAATCTGTTAAAAGTGTAATGAACGTATTAGCATAATAACTTTTAAAAGAGGCTGAACCATTCAGCCTCTTTTTGTTATTTTATGTTTTTTGAGATTACGAAAAAAACATAGTATGATAGTGATGGGAGGGGCGTTATATGAAAAAAACAATTTTAGTTGTTGAAGATGAACATTCGATTGCTACCCTATTAAAATATAATTTAGAGCAAGCCGGCTTCGCTGTTGAAACAGCGATGGATGGAGAAGCAGGTTTGAAAATGGCGATTACAGAAACACCGGACTTAATGATTTTAGATTTAATGTTACCAAAAATAGATGGAATCGAAATTTGCAAACAGCTTCGACAACAAAAAGTATTAGTGCCAATCATCATGTTAACAGCAAAAGATGATGAATTTGATAAAGTATTAGGCCTAGAATTAGGTGCTGATGACTACATGACGAAGCCATTTAGCCCAAGAGAAGTAGTGGCGCGTGTGAAAGCAATATTAAGAAGAACGCAAATTATTGATGAGAAAGCAGAACAAGACATATTAGATACAGAAAAAATGACTCTAGGCGGTTTAGTTATTTTACCAGAGCAATACGAAGCATTTTTTGAAGATGAATTATTAGAGTTAACACCTAAGGAGTTTGAATTGCTTGCCTATCTTGTTAAGAATAAAGGAAGGGTATTGACAAGAGAGCAGCTGTTAAGCGCTGTATGGAATTATGATTTTGCCGGGGATTCGAGAATTGTCGATGTCCATATAAGCCATTTACGTGATAAAATCGAGAAAAATTCTAAAAAGCCAAATTATATAAAAACAATTAGAGGATTAGGATATAAGATGGAGGTCTATACACCTAATGATTAGACTTAAGATTAATATTTTTTTTCTATCCTTTTTTATTTTATTGATCATGTTAGTGATTTTAGGGGTTCTTCTTGGCTTGCAATTATCTACCTTTGCGGAATTATTACAATCCATTCATATGAAAAATTACGTTTTGATTTTTACTATCATGGCAATAGTATGTATTCTTATAGTAATAGTAAGAGCTAGATTTATCGGGCATTATGTTAAACCAATGGAGTCAGCGGTTATTGTTGCGAATGAACTTGCAAGAGGCAACTATAAGGCACGTATATTTGGAAATAGAATAAACGACACAAGTCTGCTTACCCAGTCCATGAATATTTTAGCAAGAAATCTACAACAAATGACAGCTGCTTATGAGGTACAACAAGACCGTTTGCAAACATTAATCCAAAGCATGGGAAACGGTCTTATTTTAATAGATGGGAAGGGTTATATAAATCTAGTCAATAAGTATTATGAAGATATTTTTGATATTAATGCTGATGAATATCTTACTCGTTTGTATTATAATGCGTTTGAGCATGAGGAAATCAAAGAATTGGTGGAACAAATTTTTATTACTGAAAAGTCTGTTCGAAAACAGCTCTATCTTCCTCTTAAAATAGAAAGACGACATTTTGATGTATATGGTGCACCAATTATTGGGACGAATGAGGAATGGAAAGGGGTCTTACTCGTCTTTCATGATATAACTGAGTTAAAGAAACTTGAGCAAGTAAGAAGAGACTTTGTTGCCAATGTTTCTCATGAATTAAAGACGCCAATGACATCGATAAAAGGGTTTACTGAAACGCTGCTTGATGGAGCGTTGGAAGATAAACAAATGTCTGAGTATTTTTTAAATATAATGTTAAAGGAAACAGATCGTTTACAATGCTTAATAAATGACCTATTAGATTTATCTCATATCGAACAAGACAGCTTTAAACTAACGATTTCACAAGTTGATTTAAAAAATATTCTTAATGAAGTAACCGTCATTTTACAAAGTAAAGCGGAAGAAAAGAAGATAACATTGCATAGTGTAATTGAAAAGGAAGGTCTAATCATAGAAGGGGATTTAAACCGCTTAAAACAAATATTTATTAACCTTATTAATAATTCTCTTACCTATACTGCTGATGGTGGTGAAGTGAAAATCGATTGTGTTGATATCGGTGACAAATTAAAGGTAATAATTACAGATACTGGTATAGGGATTAAAAAAGAAGAAATACCAAGAATTTTCGAGCGCTTCTACAGGGTTGATAAAGCAAGAAGCAGACATTCTGGGGGAACTGGTTTAGGTTTAGCGATTGTCAAGCATTTAGTCGAGGCCCATCGTGGAAAAATAACCGTCAAAAGTGATGTAAATAAAGGAACTATATTTGCGGTAATTTTACCGAAATATCAGATTCAAGAATGATTCATCATTTTTGAAACTTATTGTAAACATAAAACGTATTAATGACTACCATAGCAATTTAGGGGAGGTAGATCTTGGTGAGTTTGAAACGAATTTATACATCAATAGCACTATTTTTCATCATATTTATTCTTGGAATGGTCGGCTTAACGAGTTGGTATACAGTTGATGAGTCTGAACAAGCTGTTATTTTGACCTTTGGTAAAGTGGATACAGGCATTATTGAGCCAGGGTTGCATTTTAAAATGCCATGGCCTATCCAAGATGTGCAAAAGCTTTCTAAAGAAACTTTCAGTTTGCAATTTGGCTACAGAGAAGAAAATGGTGAGATTGTTGAGGAGCTTCCAGAAGATACAAAAATGATTACCGGGGATGAAAATATTGTTCTTGCTGATTTAGTCGTGCAATGGAAAATTACCGACCCAGGCAAGTTTTTATATAATGCCGAGGACCCACGAAACATTCTCTATAACGCGACATCAGCTTCTTTACGTGGTGTTATTGGAAGTTCAAAAATTGATGATGTCTTAACATCAGGAAAAGCAGCAATTGAAGCGAATGTAAGAGAGATGTTGACTAAGCTTGTAAGTGATTACGATATTGGTATTTCTATTCTTGCGGTAAAACTTCAAGATGTAGAGCTACCAAATGAAGATGTTCGTAAGGCCTTCACTCAAGTAACCGATGCAAGAGAAACAATGAATACGAAAATAAATGAAGCAAAAAAATATTTAAATAAGCGGAAACAAGAAGCTGAAGGGGAAAAGGATGCGACTATTTCGCAAGCAGAGGGTGATAAAGCTGCACGGATTGAAAAAGCGAAGGGAGATGTTGCCGTCTTCAATGCTTTATACAATGAATACAAAAAGCAGCCTGAGATTACGAGAAAACGGTTAGTTCTTGAAACATTGGATCAAGTATTGCCTAATGCAGAAGTTTATATTATGAATGATGATGGCAGCACATTAAAGTATCTTCCAATTCGACCGCTTGAAGGCAAAAATCCCGCTCCAGCAACGAAGACAGGTGAGAAGGGGGGAGAGTGATAACAATGAGTGATAAAAAAATTATCAATTTAGATGAATTGAAAAACAAAAATATAGAATGGCAAAAAATCACAAGAATAGGTATTAGTTTAGTCATATTTTTCGTTCTTATCGGTTTTATTCTAAGCAATGTCTTTGTTGTAAAACAAGGAGAATATAAGGTGATTAGGCAATTCGGTGAAGTTGTCAAAATTATTAAGGAGCCGGGTTTAAACTTTAAAATTCCATTCATTCAATCTGTCCAAACATTGCCAAAGTATCAAAAATTTTATGAAGTTCAACAAGCAGAGATTAATACGAAAGATAAGAAACGAATGTTAGTTGATAATTATGCAGTATGGAGAATTGAAGACCCCAAAAAAATGATTGCCAATTTACGTACTGTTGAAAATGCTGAGGCAAAAATGAGTGAATTTATTTTTTCAATTGTAAGAACGGAGCTAGGGCAATTAAATTATGATGAAATTATTGATGAAGAAAACTCCAACCGTGGTAGCTTTAATGAAACCGTAACAAACACTGTAAATCAATTGTTGCAACAGGATAATTACGGAATTATTGTAACTGATATTCGCATGAAGCGAATTGATTTGCCAGCGGAAAATGAAGAGTCTGTTTATAAACGAATGATTTCTGAACGAGAAACAAAAGCACAGGAATATTTATCGATGGGTGATGCGGAGAAAAACAGAATCATTGCTAATACGGATCGGGAAGTGAAAGAATTATTAGCAAAAGCGCAGGCAGATGCGGAAAAAATTCGCGCCGAAGGAGAACAAACGGCGGCCCAAACGTATAACCAATCATTTAGCCAAGACCCAAGCTTTTATAATTTATATCGAACATTGGAGTCTTATAAGCGGACTATAGATGGGGAAACGGTGATAATGCTTCCAGCCAACTCACCATACGCGAAGCTGTTAATGGGATATACACAGTAACCTTACTTGAAGCAATCGGAGTAATGCCGATTGCTTTTCTGTTTTTTATATTATCATGGTAAAATATAGTCAATAGGGAGGTTTTTTAATGAGCAAACAAAAGATTGTGTTAATTGATGGAAATAGTATTGCCTACAGGGCCTTTTTTGCATTGCCGCTTTTAAATAATGATAAAGGCGTTTATACAAATGCCGTGTACGGCTTCACGATGATTCTCATGAAAGTGTTAGAGGACGAAAATCCGAGCCATATTTTAGTAGCATTTGATGCAGGGAAAACGACATTTCGTCATGAAACATTTGCCGAATATAAAGGTGGGCGCGAAAAAACACCGCATGAGCTTTCAGAGCAATTTCCGTTTATTCGAGAAGTGTTAGATGCTTTTAATATCCCTAGATATGAGCTTGAACAATATGAGGCTGATGATATTATCGGAACATTGGCGAAACAAGCGGAGAAGGAACAAATTGAAGTGAAAGTGATTTCTGGGGATAAAGACTTGCTGCAGCTCGTTTCTGATTATGTTACGGTTTTACATACTAGAAAGGGCATAACAGATGTTGATACATATGATTTACAACAAATAAAGGAGAAGTACAATTTAACACCTGAACAAATTATTGATATGAAAGGGCTTATGGGCGATGCTTCTGACAATATCCCTGGTGTTCCAGGAGTGGGAGAGAAAACAGCGATTAAGCTATTAAGTCAATTTGGAACACTTGAAAAAACGCTTGAATCAATTGATGAGATAAGTGGAAAAAAACTACAGGAACGATTAACAGAAAATAAAGAGCAAGCACTCATGTCTAAAAGATTAGCGACCATTCATTGTGAGGCGCCGATTACTATCTCGATTCAAGATCTTGCTCGCCACGAAATGAATAAAGAAAACGTCATTAAAATTTTTAAAGAATTAGGTTTTAATACATTGTTAGGGCGATTAGGTGACAGTGCTGAACTAGAAATGAACAATGAAATGGCCGAAATCACCTATGAAATTGTTACGGAAATTACAGTGGATATTTTGGCAAATGAATCAGCAATAGTAGTTGAAATGATTGAGGAAAATTATCATGAAGCAGATATTATTGGTTTTTCATTAGCAAATGAAAAAGGAAGGTTTTTTATTTCAACAGAAATAGCTTTAGCATCTACTCTTTTTAAAAATTGGCTCGAAGATGGGTCTGCCAAAAAATATATTTTTGATGGCAAACAAGCGATTGTCTCCCTTCGCTGGAGAGGGATTTCTTTAAAAGGAATTGAATTTGACTTACTAATCGCTTCTTATCTTTTAAATCCGGCTGAAACAAATCATGAAATTACAGATGTTGCTAAACGGAATGGCTACATGAATATTAATGCGGATGAAGCAGTTTACGGCAAGGGGGCGAAACGAAAGGTTCCTCTTGAGAAAGAGTTAGCTGATCACCTCGTTCGAAAAGCCGATGCGATTTTTGAACTAAAAGAAAAAGCGGTTCAACAGCTAAAAGAGAATAATCAATATGATTTATTTAAAGAGCTTGAACTGCCGTTATCATGTATTTTAAGTGAAATGGAATCGACCGGTGTTATGGTTGACATTGAGCGCTTAGAAGTAATGGGGCATGACCTCGATATTCAATTAAAACAAATGGAAGAACAAATTCATGGGCTTGCTGGAGAGTCGTTTAATATTAATTCGCCGAAACAGCTCGGGGTTATTTTGTTTGAGAAACTAAATTTACCGCCAATCAAAAAAACGAAGACAGGTTATTCAACTTCTGCTGATGTTCTCGAAAAGCTTGCCGATCGGCATGAAATGATTCCATTGTTGCTGCATTATCGCCAGCTTGGAAAATTAAAGTCTACGTATATTGAAGGGTTGTTAAAAGTTGTTCATAAAGATACGAGTAAAATTCATACTCGTTTTAATCAAGCATTAACGCAAACAGGGCGATTGAGTTCAACTGAGCCGAATTTGCAAAATATTCCGATTCGCATGGAGGAAGGTCGGAAAATACGGCAAGCTTTTATTCCATCAGAACAAGGCTGGGTCATTTTTGCGGCTGATTATTCACAAATTGAGCTACGCGTCCTAGCGCATATTGCAGAAGATGAAAAATTAATGGAAGCTTTTAGACAAGGAAAGGATATCCATACGAAAACAGCGATGGATGTTTTTCATGTAGGTGAGGAAGAAGTTACAGCCAATATGCGCCGCCAAGCAAAAGCAGTCAACTTTGGCATTATTTACGGAATTAGTGATTTTGGTTTATCGCAAAACCTCGGGATTACGAGAAAAGAAGCGGCTACGTTTATAGAACAATATTTAAAGAGCTTTCCAGGTGTGAAAAAATATATGGATGATAGTATTCTCACGGCAAGAGCGAATGGCTATGTAACAACATTGCTGAATCGTCGCCGCTATTTACCGGATATTACGAGCCGAAATTTCAATGTTCGCAGCTTTGCCGAACGGACGGCAATGAACACACCAATTCAGGGAAGTGCAGCTGATATCATCAAAAAGGCGATGATTGATATGGTGGAGCGCTTAAAAAAAGAACAATTACAAACTAGGCTTTTGCTACAGGTGCATGACGAATTAATTTTTGAGGCACCAGAAAGCGAAATTGAAACATTAAAACAGATTGTTCCTGAAGTAATGGAAAATGCGGTCAAGCTTAATGTACCATTAAAAGTTGATTATTGTTATGGTGCAACATGGTTTGATGCGAAGTAAAGAGGGAAAAAAAGGGGTCAGACCCCGTAAAGGGAGGTGGGGTTGTGCCTGAACTACCAGAAGTCGAGACAGTCCGCAGAACATTACTAAATTTAGTAAAAGGCAAAACAATTGACCATGTTGAAGTGCTATGGCCGAAGCTGATAAAAGCACCTGACGATATTAAAAAGTTCCAATTGCTGTTAACAGGTCAAACGATTATTGATATCAAAAGAAGAGGGAAATTTTTGAAATTTATTCTTGATGATTATGTTTTAGTTTCCCATCTGCGCATGGAAGGCCGCTATGGTTTGTATAAGAAAGAGGAACCTTTTGATAAACATACTCATGTGTTTTTCACATTTACAGATAGTACCGAACTTCGCTATCGCGATGTAAGGAAGTTTGGAACGATGCATTTATTTGTGAAAGACACTGAAGAAAAAGAGCCGCCTTTATCGCAATTAGGTGCAGAACCATTTTTTGGCGATTTTACAATTCAGTACTTAAGTGAACACTTAAAGAAAACCGATAGAAAAATTAAAGTAGCTTTATTAGATCAAAAAATAGTTGTGGGGCTTGGCAATATTTATGTTGATGAAACGTTATTTAGGGCGGGGATTCATCCTGAACGTCCTGCGAAATCACTTAAAGCAAAGGAAATCAAACGACTACATCAAGAAATAATCGATACATTAAAAGAAGCGGTGGAAAAAGGTGGGAGTACAATTCGCTCCTATGTCAATAGTCAAGGCGAAATCGGCATGTTTCAGCTTGAATTGTTTGTTTATAGTAAAAAAGGTGAACCATGTAAAAGATGCGGGACAGCGATTGAAAAAATAACAGTTGCTGGCAGAGGAACGCACTTCTGCCCAAAATGCCAATCACTTAAGGGGAGGAAGTGAATGTATGACAACTATTATCGGTTTAACTGGTGGGATTGCAAGTGGAAAAAG
This sequence comes from Bacillus sp. (in: firmicutes), assembly GCA_012842745.1. Taxonomy (NCBI): domain Bacteria; kingdom Bacillati; phylum Bacillota; class Bacilli; order Caryophanales; family Bacillaceae; genus Bacillus; species Bacillus sp. (in: firmicutes). Next base: position 178,403 of record DUSF01000035.1, read on the forward strand.
TACGGTAGCCAATATGCTAAGAAATCTCGACATTATCGTAATTGATGCCGACGTGATTGCCCGTGAAGTTGTTGAAGTTGGGGAAGAAGCTTATTTAAACATAGTTGCTACATTTGGCGAAGGCATCCTTCATGAAGACGGAGCAATTAACCGTACTAAACTTGGTGAAATAGTATTTAATGATGAAGAAAAAAGAAAAAAATTAAATAGTATTGTCCACCCAGCCGTACGCGAAAAAATGAATCGTTTAAAAAATGAATATATTGAAAAAGGGGAAAAAATCATTGTATTAGATATCCCTTTGCTTTTTGAAAGCAAATTGACACATCTTGTTGATAAAATTATGCTGATTTTTGTGGACCCGGAAGTGCAAATGAAAAGATTAATGGAAAGAAATCATTTATCATTCAATGAAGCTGATGCAAGAATTAATTCACAAATGCCATTAAGAGAAAAAATTCCCATGGCCGATGCAGTTATTAATAATAATGGAACAATGGTGGATACATCTGAGCAATTAAAAGAGGTTTTGAGAAATTGGCAGTTGATATAACACTATTCAAAACTAAGAATATTATTTTTTATTTTATTTTTAAAAAATATGTGTTAGTCTAACCATTTTTATTTTATTTATGTTATACTATTTGTACTGAAAGGTTAATTAAGTATAACATAATCCGGAAGGAGTCAATAAGGTGAAGGCAAGAGTAGCAATTAATAGTTTTGGGCGTATAGGTAGAATGTTTTTTAGGAGTGCAATTTTCGATGAATCATTTGAAATTGTAGCGATTAATGCAAGCTACCCAGCTGAAAATTTAGCGCATATGTTAAAATATGATAGCGTCCATGGTAAATTTCATGGAACAATTGAAGTAGAGGAAAATGCACTGATTGTAAATGGCAAACGTGTTCAACTATTAGATCAACGGGACCCTAATCTTCTCCCTTGGAAAGATTTAAATATAGATATTGTTATTGAAGCAACTGGGAAATTTGTAACGAAAGAAAAAGCGAAAGCTCATTTAGATGCAGGTGCTAAGAAAGTTATTATCACTGCTCCAGCAAAAGGAGAAGATATTACAATTGTTATGGGGGTTAATGACGATCAATATAATCATAATAACCACCATCTTATTTCGAATGCATCTTGTACAACAAATTGTTTAGCGCCAGTTGTTAAAGTAATCAATGATGAATTCGGAATAGAAAATGGATTAATGACAACAGTTCATGCTTATACAAATGACCAAAAAAATGTTGATAACCCACATAAGAAAGACCTTCGTCGTGCTCGTGCTTGTGCACAATCGATTATACCTACAACAACAGGTGCTGCAAAAGCAATCGCAACAGTAATGCCTGAAATGGCTGGCAAATTACATGGCTTAGCATTGCGTGTTCCGACACCTAACGTGTCTTTAGTCGATTTAGTTGTTGATTTAAAGCGTGATGTAACAGCCGAAGAAGTAAATGAAGTATTGAAAAAAGCAGCAGAAGGTCATTTGAAAGGCATTTTAGGAATCACATATGAACCTTTAGTATCGATTGACTTTACTACTGACGACCATTCAGGTGTTATAGACGCACTTTCAACCATGGTAATTGGTAACAGAAAATTAAAAGTGTTAGTTTGGTATGATAATGAATGGGGATATTCGAGTCGCGTTGTCGACTTAGCAAGATTAGTAGCAAATGGCATCATAAATGCTGCGAAAGTTACAGTGTAATAATAAATTCAAAAAGGCAGATGGTCAAATGGCTATCTGCTTTTTGTTTTCTTATACATTTCCAACGAAAAGAACTTGTGAATTAAACAGATTTTATATATGATATAAGTAAGAAACGGTCATGCGCCAATTGACGGAGTTGATTTTATGAGGTGTCCGCATTGCCAATATAATGGGACAAGGGTTCTTGATTCACGACCTGTGGATGATGCACGTTCTATTCGCAGAAGAAGAGAATGCGAGAAATGCCAACATCGGTTTACAACATTTGAGAAGGTGGAGGAAACGCCATTAATCGTTGTGAAAAAAGATGGTATAAGAGAGGAATTTAGTAGTGAGAAGATGTTAAGAGGTCTTATTAAAGCATGCGAAAAAAGGCCGGTTCCATTGCAAACTCTTGAGGATATTGTCAATGAAATTGAGAGAGAATTACGAAACCAAGGAATCTCAGAAATTAAAAGTGAAGCTGTTGGCGAAATGGTTATGGATCAATTAGCAAAAGTCGATGAAGTTGCCTACGTACGTTTTGCTTCTGTTTACAGACAATTTAAAGATATAAATGTGTTTATAGATGAATTGAAGGAATTAATAAAAAAAGATTAAAAAGGGCTTCTACAATAAGAAAGCTCTTTTTCTACTTCTATGAGTTAATAGGGGGTTATTGTAAGTGACTTATCATTGGACGGAATTGCTCCCGGGAGACGAATATATTGTTAGAACAAACGGCGTTCTTCAGGATCTTGATCGCAAAGTGTTAACGTTACTATATCAACCATTAATAGGACAAGCGAGCTATACGTTGTATATGACCCTTTGGAGTGAAGTGGAAATCAATCGTTTATGGGGAAAAGAAAGTACACATTATCATCTCATGAGTATGATGCAGTTAAATTTAAATGAAATCTTTGAGGAACGGAAAAAGCTCGAAGGCATCGGCTTGCTTAAAACGTATTTAAAAGAAACAGAGGAAGGCCGAACATTTATTTACGAACTTCAACCACCGTTATCTCCGGAACAATATTTCAATGATGGTGTTTTAAATATATTTTTGTATAATCGTCTTGGTAAACCAACCTTTAAAAAAGTGAGCAGCTTCTTTAAAGATCAAAAAATGGAAGAAACCATTTATAAAGATGTGACACGGTCATTTGATGCTGTGTTTTCATCATTAACAACATCAGAGTTTAAGTTATCAAATGAAGAAATGATAACGGTCTTTCCGAATAATGACAAGGAACAAATGATAGAAAAAGGGTATTCTGCCGGTATTTTCATCTCCGAAAATATTTTTGATTTTAATTTGTTTTTTGCTGGTATTTCGGAAGCTCTCATGCCAAAAAGTGCTGTCAACGAAGAGGTTAAAGAAATGATTGCCAAGCTTGCTTACATCTATTCCATCGATCCGATTGAGATGAAAAAAGTAGTGATGTGGGCATTGGATGAAAATGATAAAATTGATATCGAATTATTGCGAAAATCGGCGCGGGATTATTATCAAATTAATCATGGCGGTGAGCTGCCAAATTTAGTTTATAAAACACAAAGTTTGCAGCATCTATCACTGCTTGACAAAGATTCAATCAATGAAGATGATGAACAATTAATTAAGAAGTTTGATAGAATCTCCCCGCACCAATTATTAGTTGAAATTTCTGAAGGTGTTGAACCGACGGCAGCCGACTTACAAATTATTGAAAATGTGATGATGAATCAAAAGCTTAATCCGGGTGTAGTGAATGTGTTAATCCATTATGCTATGCTTAGAACCGATTTAAAGCTATCAAAAAATTATATTGAGAGAATTGCGGGGCATTGGGTGCGGAAAAAAGTGAAGACAACTAAAGAGGCAATGGATTTAGCAAAAGCAGAGCATCGTAAATATCAAGAATGGGCAGAAAAAAGTCAGCAAAAAGAAAAACAAAAAGCTTTAGGAAATCAAAGTAAAAATAAATGGAGCCCTGATGCGAAAAGGCGGCAGTTAATGCTTGGGATTGATGAATCTGAAAATAATTCACAAAAAACAACGACAGATGGAACGGAAGAAGAACGTCAGAAACGGATGCAAAAGATGTTCGACCTAATTGAAGGAAAGGAGGAGTAATCATTGAGGAAAGTAGGTGATGTGTTGGTTGACCTTTTCGAAAATGATTTTAAACAGCCAAAAACAATCATCAATGAATATGTTTGTGACGGCTGCCATAGCCATGTTAAGGAGCAGCTTCTCCCCCTTTTAGGCGGGCCGAATAAAGGACAGCTACAGAAATTTAAAATCGGGTGTAAATGTCCTGACAAGGCGTTGGCTGAAGAGATTGAAAAAAATGTTGAATCATTGAAAAAGGAACGATTTTTCCGCTATTTTAATCAAAATTCCTTAATGAACGAAGATATAAAAACAGCTACATTTGAAAACTATCAGCCTACCACGAAGCTGCAAAATGATGTTAAAAAGCTATGTATGGCCTATGCTCGCAATTTTAGTTTTAAAAGTGGACAAGCCCCTAAAAATCTACTATTATTTGGCGAGACAGGTATTGGGAAAACGCATTTGGCTGTATCTATATTAAAAGTCGTCATCGAAAAGGAGTATAGCGGCTTATTTATTAGTTTGCCATTATTGCTTTCATTGATTAAAAATACGTATTCCAAATACGATGATAGCGGCTTGACTGCTGCTGATGTTATGAAAAAAATGAAGGAAATCGATTTATTAGTCATCGATGATATGGGTGCTGAAGCAGGTTCTAATCATGATATCCAAAAGGTTTTTGAGTTATTGGATAGCAGGCTTGGCAAGCCGACCATCTTTACTACGAATCTTAATTTTGAACAATTTTCTGAGATGTTCGGAAAAAGAAATACATCGAGAATTTTAAAAAATACATTTATTTTGAAGCTAGATGGCAATGACTATCGGAAAAAAGATGCGAATCTAGAAGAATGGCAATAAACGGAGGAAGAGGCCTCCGTTTTTTTTATTCATTTTTTTAAATTTGTCCCCATATACATGTAACAGGTATTTGCTGCGAAAGCAGCAAAAGGGGGACCATATATAAATGATAACAATCCAATTTCGTGAAAAAAAAGATGCAGTTTTACTTTTTCAATTAATAAAAGAACATCATCATCCTAACTCCGCGCATGTTCAGGTAAACATTATTTATGAGCCAGAGGTTCTTGTGAAAATAAATTTTAAGAAATCGTTTGATTCAATTATTTCGACTGTTATCATTCCAGTCATCATGAAATACATTATCAAAATCGTTGAAGTAAATTGGATGAAAGAAATGATTAGTAATATGTTTTATTTTACAGATATGGAGGAGCAAAGGCAGATTATGTCCATTGCAAGGTCAATCATCGACGGTGAAAAAGCAGAGATGCCAGTGGTGACCGATTTGAATGACCATCTCCCTCGGGAAAAGATGATTGAAAATTCTTTAAGAGATTTTTTAACAACAAGTGTTTCCTTTTCATTTGAAGCGTTTTTGCAATTTCGATTAAAAGAATACCGGATTCGTCTTCTTCAGTATATTGAGGCTGCCATCGATGAATATAAACTAGAGCAGGAGTATCAAAACTTCGTTGAAAATTTACGGAGCTATGTCTATAACAAGGACTCTTTAATGGAAATTATTCATCTCGTTTATGAGGAGGATTTTCGCTTTTTTGACAGAAATTTAAATGAAATTGGCAGAGAGCAGCTCACCTATTTAATTGATGAACAATTAATCAAAATTGAGGATATTGATACGGATTCTTTAGTGATTGCTCCGCTCATCTCCATTGCTCCTAGAACGGTCTATTTATATACTGACAGGCTAGATCATGGTCTAATTCAAACAATTCAAAACATTTTTTTAGAGCGGGCCGAATTGCGGTCGCAGGAAGCTTTTCAACAGTTAAAGGGGCAGATGTTTAATATGTAAGCAATGTAAAAGTAAAACTGTCGCTTGATTTTATTTGTTAGATGTGGATATAATACGTACATAGTTAAATCAAATATCAAATCTGTTACGATGAGGACATGGGTTATTTTTACGGTATTTTAGAGAGGAAAGCCACGGCTGCAAGCTTTCTATACACGAAAAATTGCCTACCACCTTTAAACTTCAACGGGACATAACCGTTGACGGCAACAACCGTTATTCGACTTCAAGCCATAGACAGGAAAGTAAGCTGACAACGAGTACGCAGCTTATTTTTTGCCGAATGGGAAGAAGGGTGGAACCACGAGACCAACACTCGTCCCTTATTTGGGATGGGTGTTTTTTATTTTTACTGAAAAAGGAGTGCAACAAAATGTCAGAATTAGTTAAGATGTCATTTCCTGATGGTGCAGTAAAGGAGTTTCCAAAAGGAACAACGACAGAAGAAATTGCGGCATCAATTAGTTCAGGTCTAAAGAAAAATGCTTTAGCTGGCAAATTAAACGGGAATCCAATCGATTTGCGTACCCCAATCCTTGAAGATGGTGCAATTGAAATCATCACATATGATACACAAGATGGCCTGGAAATTTTACGCCACAGTACAGCGCATTTAATGGCCCAAGCAATTAAGCGATTATTTGACGATGTAAAATTAGGAGTGGGACCTGTCATCGAAGGCGGCTTTTACTATGATATTGATATGGAACAAGCGCTGACACCTGAAGACCTTCCGAAGATTGAAAAAGAAATGCAGCGGATTATTGATGCGAATTTACCTGTTGAACGTCAAGTCGTTTCACGAAATGATGCATTAAAAATGTATGAAGAAATTGGTGATCCATTAAAGGTTGAGTTAATTAGTGCGATTCCGGAAGACGAAAATATTACAATTTATACTCAAGGTGAGTTTTCTGATCTTTGCCGCGGTGTTCATGTTCCATCAACTGGTAAACTTAAAGTATTTAAGCTTATGAACATTGCAGGGGCTTATTGGCGCGGAGACAGCAATAATAAAATGCTGCAGCGTATTTACGGAACTGCTTTTCCTAAAAAAGCGCAACTGGACGAGCATTTGCGCTTGCTTGAGGAGGCAAAAGAACGTGATCATCGTAAGCTTGGGAAAGAATTGAATTTATTTACAGTATCACAATTGGTTGGACAAGGTCTGCCACTATGGCTACCGAAAGGTGCAACAATCCGCCGCCAAATCGAAAGATATATCGTTGATTTAGAGGAAAGACTAGGGTATAGCCACGTTTATACACCTGTTCTTGCAAATGTGGAACTTTATAAGACGTCAGGTCACTGGGATCATTATCAAGAGGATATGTACCCACCGATGGAAATGGATAGTAATGAATCATTGGTTCTTCGCCCAATGAACTGTCCGCACCATATGATGGTTTATAAAAACAGCATGCATAGCTACCGTGAGTTACCTATTCGTATTGCCGAGCTTGGTACAATGCATCGATTTGAAATGTCGGGAGCACTATCCGGGTTACAACGTGTCCGCGGCATGACTTTAAATGACGCGCATATTTTTGTACGTCCAGACCAAATTAAAGATGAATTTAAGCGTGTAGTTAACTTAATTTTAGCGGTTTATAAAGATTTCAACTTTAATGACTATGCATTCCGCTTGTCCTATCGTGACCCTCTAGATAAGGAAAAATATTTTGATGATGATGCGATGTGGGAAAAAGCTCAGTCGATGTTAAAAGAGGCCATGGATGACCTTGGACTTGATTATTATGAAGCAGAGGGGGAAGCAGCCTTCTACGGTCCGAAGCTTGATGTTCAAGTAAAAACAGCTTTAGGAAAAGATGAAACATTGTCAACCGTACAATTAGACTTCTTGCTACCGGAACGCTTTGATTTAACATATATTGGGGAAGATGGCAAGCAGCACCGTCCTGTCGTTATTCATCGTGGTGTTGTATCGACAATGGAGCGCTTTGTTGCTTTCTTAATTGAGGAATATAAAGGTGCCTTCCCAACATGGTTAGCACCTGTTCAAGCAAAGGTCATCCCGGTTTCAAGCGAAGTTCATCTTGACTATGCGAAGCAAGTTCAGGAAAAACTACAATTGGAAGGCTTCCGTGTTGAAATCGATGAGCGTGACGAAAAAATAGGCTATAAAATCCGTGAAGCTCAAATGCAAAAGATTCCTTACATGCTTGTCGTTGGCGATAATGAAATTAAAGAAGAAAGCGTCAATGTCCGTAAATATGGTGAAAACAAATCTGAAACAGTTTCATTTGCAAAGTTTATGGAAGCACTAAAGGATGAAGTTGCACGAAAGGGTCATAGATAGTAGAAAATAGTAGTGAATAGGCTGATTCTGTAATAGAGCAGCCTATTTTGCAATAAAATACTTGCAACTTTTGGTTGTATCAGTTATTATTAACAGCGTTGTTAATAAATTAGTCTTTTGTATGTTGACATTAAAAATTTCTTATGCTACCATAAATAGGTCAAATTGAATATTTCTTTGTGGAAAAAGTAGAGGCACCCGCTTCTCACCTAATTGACGCAAACGTTGTTGATGGGTTTACACAGTCTCGGATGAATGAAGATCGTGAAACGTGGGTGTAGTATGTATGCCGACGTTTTTTTATGTAATCAAACGTCGCCCAAACGAAAAATTCAGTGAAAAAACCCTGGAGGTGGCTAATTATTAGTAAAGACTTATTGATTAACGAGGAAATTCGCGCACGTGAAGTTCGACTCGTTGGTGCTAATGGCGATCAAATCGGTATAAAGTCGAGAAACGAAGCTTTAGAAATGGCGCAAACCGCTAATTTAGATTTAGTGATGGTTGCTCCGAATGCAAAACCACCTGTTTGCCGTATCATGGATTATGGTAAATTCCGTTATGAGCAGCAGAAAAAAGATAAAGAAGCACGTAAAAATCAAAAGGTTATCAGTATTAAGGAAGTACGTCTTAGCCCTACTATTGAAGAACATGATTTTAATACGAAACTTCGAAATGCAATCAAGTTTCTAGAAAAAGGCGATAAAGTAAAAGCTAGTATTCGTTTCAAAGGTCGTGCAATTACACATAAAGAAATCGGTCAAAGAGTTCTCGATCGTCTAGCTGAGCAATGTGCGGAAGTTAGCATCGTTGAACAAAAGCCAAAAATGGAAGGTCGCAGTATGTTTATCGTATTAGCACCTAAAACTGAAAATAAGTAAAAGTTATACAACCATGATTTTGAGGAGGAAAACCAAATGCCAAAAATGAAAACTCATAGAGCTTCAGCAAAGCGTTTCAAAAAAACTGGAAGCGGCAAAGTGAAGCGTTCACATGCTTATACAAGCCACTTATTTGCAAATAAAGAACAAAAAGTAAAACGCAAGCTTCGCAAAGGTGCTTTAGTAAGTGCTGGTGACTATAAGCGCATTAAGCAAATGATTTCCAACTTATAATTTATAAGTGGAACAGTCATTTTAGCAGACTCGGGAAAAATAGCAGACTTATTTCAGACATAGATCTTAGGAGGGAATCACATGCCAAGAGTAAAAGGCGGTACAGTAACGCGTCGTCGTCGTAAACGCGTATTAAAATTAGCAAAAGGTTATTTCGGTTCAAAACATACATTATTTAAAGTTGCGAAACAACAAGTAATGAAATCTTTAATGTATGCTTATCGTGACCGTCGCCAAAAGAAGCGCGACTTCCGTAAGCTTTGGATTACACGTATCAATGCAGCTGCACGTTTGAATGGTCTTTCATACAGCCGCATGATGCACGGCTTAAAGGTTGCTGGTATCGAAATCAACCGCAAAATGTTAGCTGAACTTGCTGTAAGCGATGAAAAAGCATTCGCAGAATTAGCATCAAAAGCAAAAGCAAGCATACAATAACTATCGTAAAAAAGGTCATTCCACTATTGTAGAGGGATGGCCTTTTTCGGTAATTGAGAGGAGCTACACTATGAATATATATATATTAATCGGATATTTCATCATCATCAATATTACGGGGTTTATTTTAATGGGGGTCGATAAAAAGCGCTCACAAAAGGCGCAGTGGAGAATACCGGAAATGAGATTTTGGACAATCGGACTCCTAGGTGGCGGCATTGGATTATACTTGGGGATGCAATCATACCATCATAAAACAAAGCACAAAACATTTACCATTGGGATGCCACTCGTCATTTTAGTAAATATTTTGTGCTATGGGTATGCTCTATTCCTCGTGATTTAAAAAGTTGCGAATTGGATTTTTCCAATCAATTCTTGCATTCGGATAATTTTTTTTGACCGCTTCCTCTATTTTTAAGAAATCTTTACGTTCTAGCCCCTGCAATTTATTCGTGTCTTTTGCCCAAATAAAAATGGAGACAACATCGAACGCATTTTCAGTAGTTCCCAAATATTTTTCCCCTTCGAAAAGTACCCCTTTATACGTAATTAAAAAGTTTTTTCGAACATTGTCACGGTCGTCCCAAAAATAAAATTGTTTTTGCTCATGGGCCAGCTCAAGCTTACGTTTTGGATTTAAGATATATTTGACAGTTTTCACAATAAGGAAAATAATTAATGCTAAAATTAGAAATCGAAAGAGGATGACAGTAAACATAACAAAACCCCCTAGTAAATTGCTAGTATCATTATTATACAATACGGTTCGGGGATATAGTTGGTTTCAATTAATGATAAATTTACACAGCAACATTATAGTTTAACTATGAATGCGTTTGTTATAATGGAGAATATGCACAAGGTAGGAGGATTCAAGATGTTAACAAAATTATTCAGTCTTCAAAGAGAATTAGATCAGCGGATTGAAAAAGAGCACGGGCTTGAACAAGCCGATTTAATGGATAAAAAAATTATGGCGCTTTTAGTAGAGCTCGGTGAACTCGCCAATGAAACCCGCTGCTTTAAATTTTGGAGTAAAAAAGCAGCTGCCAAACGTGATGTCATTTTAGAGGAGTACGTCGATGGCATTCACTTTATTTTGTCAATAGGGCTTGAACTAGGCATTGAAGCCGATGTAAGCTTGAGCCTAGTAGATGAATACAGAGACTTAGTAGAACAATTCCAAGAAGTGTATGCAACTATCATCGATTTTCGCAGACAATTAACTTCAGAAAACTACCATAAAATTTTTAATGAATACATATTATTAGGTAAACTGCTCGGATTTTCAGCAGATGATATTGAAAAAGCATACAGAATGAAAAATGAAGTGAATCATAAGCGCCAAGATCAGGGATATTAATGATAATCGCCAAATTTTAAAAATTGGAAGGGAGTCTTTTATACATATGACAAAGCAATTGGATGAAACGTTGACAATGTTAAAGGATTTAACGGATGCAAAAGGAATTCCTGGAGACGAGCGTGAAGCTCGGGAGGTTATGAAAAAATATATAGCTCCATATGCTGACGAAATGATTAGTGATAACCTAGGTAGCTTAATTGCCAAAAAGATAGGCAAAGAAGATGGTCCGAAAATCATGGTTGCCGGACATCTTGATGAAGTTGGTTTCATGGTGACGCAAATTACTGAGAAAGGTTTTCTAAGATTCCAAACAGTTGGTGGCTGGTGGTCGCAAGTGATGCTGGCTCAACGTGTAACGGTGATGACGAAAAAAGGAAACATCACTGGCATCATCGGTTCAAAACCGCCGCATATTTTGACTCCTGAAGCTCGTAAAAAGGTTGTTGATATTAAAGATATGTTTATTGATATTGGCGCGACAAGCAAGGAAGAAGCGATGGGATGGGGTGTTTTGCCTGGTGATTCGATTGTTCCTTATTTTGAATTTACCGTTATGAATAACGAAAAAATGCTGCTTGCGAAAGCATGGGATAATCGCATTGGCTGTGCGATTGCGATTGATGTTTTAAAAAATTTAAAAGGTGTCGAACATCCAAATATAGTTTACGGTGTTGGCACCGTGCAAGAAGAGGTTGGGCTAAGAGGTGCAAAAACAGCAACAGCGCAAATTAAACCTGATATTGGTTTTGCGGTTGATGTTGGCATTGCGGGGGATACGCCTGGAGTTACTGAAAAAGAAGCTGTTAGTAAAATGGGAGCAGGGCCACAAATTATTTTATATGATGCATCGATTGTTTCCCATAAAGGATTGCGCGACTTTGTTGTTAGCATTGCTGAGGAACATAACATTCCATATCAATTTGATTCTATGGCTGGCGGCGGAACGGATGCAGGCTCGATTCATATAACGGCAAATGGTGTGCCTGCTTTAGCGATTACAATTGCAACGCGTTACATCCACTCAAATGCGGCGATGCTTCACCGTGATGATTATGAAAATGCCGTAAAACTAATCGTGGAAGTCATTAAACAGTTAGATGCAACTAAGGTAAAGGAAATCATTTTTGATTAAAAAACGCGAACAAAAACGGGGTATCTTTATAACGTAAAGACCGCCCCGTTTTTGTTTTGTTCACTGCTTTTGCAAGCCGGTTTTTAAGTTGCTGAGCATTTCTTCTTTTTCTTCCTCATTGGCATTTTGCCAAATTACTTCAAAAAGCACACCAAGCCCTGGCAGCATTTTTTCTTCTTGACTACGGATTGCATCGATAATGGTATCCTCTAGCTGTTCCTTTGTGTTATCGTGAACATTTTGAATAATTGCATGGCGAAGATTTAAATTCATTTATCGGCATCTCCTTTCATTAAAATGTTTTTTCTATAAGGTTTCATTTACTAGTTTCTACAAAATTAATTGGATTATGTAAAATTCCTAGTTATAATGAATAGTGAAATGAGATGATGAGGTGGCATATGATGATTAGCCGAATTGAATCGACACAAAATCCACGTGTGAAGCAGTGGAAAAAGCTACAAACAAAAAAAGAACGAAATAAAACTGGTTTGTTTTTAATAGAAGGAATGCATTTAATCGAGGAGGCATTGAAATATAAGGCTTTTATTAAAGAATTGATTGTGCGAGAGGGTACGGAATATTCCTTATTAGATGTGGGGAATATTGATATTTTTGAAGTGACTGAAGATATTATGAAGCATATTTCTGATACGGAAACACCGCAAGGGATTGCTGCTGTATGTGGAATAGAAGGCCCGACACCAATCAATATCGCCACAGCTAAGCTTCTATTAGTTGATAATGTTCAAGACCCAGGCAATCTTGGCACAATGATTCGCACAGCAGATGCGGTTGGAATGGATGCTGTTATTCTAGGGGAAGGCTGTGTAGATTTATATAATGGCAAGGTCATTCGGGCGACACAAGGCTCTTTATTCCATATTCCGATTATGGAAGGAAGCTTAGATGTATGGATCAAACGTCTAACTGCTATTGGTGTACCAGTGTTTGGCACCGCACTAGAAGGTGCACGCAATTATAAAGAAATTGAGCCAAAGAAGAATTTTGCCTTGCTTGTTGGCAATGAAGGAAAGGGCGTTGATCCTACATTATTAAAGCAAACGGACGAGAATCTTTATATCCCGATTTACGGCAAAGCTGAATCATTGAATGTGTCCATAGCAACAGGGATTCTTTTGTACCATTTACGTGGGTAATTTTCAGAAACGTTTGCCTCTTTCTTAAACATATACTATAATAGTAAAGAAAATTTTATAGACATAAGCTATGAAGGAACATAGTACGTTACCTCTCAACATGTAGGGAGAAGATGCCGTAGACTGCAAGCATCTTTATGATTGAAGTAGCCGAATTCACTCTGGAGCTGATACTTGGACCTGAAGATTGACCGGAATCACGAAAACTGGTCATTCCAAAAGTAAAGGTATTCCGGTTAGAAAACCGTTATTTGAATGAAGTGAACAGTACGTAATATGTGCTGTTAATTAGGGTGGTACCGCGAATGATAAGCTTTCGTCCCTTTATTGGGATTGAAGGCTTTTTTTATTTTCTAAAAATTTAAGGAGGATCAAAATCACAATGGAAGCACGATTAAAAGAACTGCAAAAAGAAGCTCTTCTAAAAGTGGAGCAGGCCGAGGATTTAAAAGCATTAAATGACATCCGTGTTGCTTATTTAGGAAAAAAAGGTCCGATTACAGAAGTATTACGTGGCATGGGAAAATTATCGGAAGAGGAAAGGCCGATTATTGGGCAGCTAGCTAACGATGTTCGCGCCGCAATTCAAGAAAAATTGGAAGAAAAGCAGGAAAGATTTGAAAAACAGGAAGTTGAGAAAAAGCTGGCAATGGAAACCGTTGATGTAACGCTTCCAGGACGCCCAGTGCGCGCTGGCAACCATCATCCATTAACTGCTGTCATTGAAGAAATTGAGGATTTATTTATCGGTATGGGCTACCAAATTGCCGAAGGCCCTGAGGTGGAAACGGATTATTACAATTTTGAAGCGTTGAATCTGCCAAAAGGACATCCAGCACGGGATATGCAAGATTCCTTCTACATAACAGAAGAAATTTTACTGCGTACCCAAACATCTACAGTTCAGCCGAGAACTATGCATAAACATGAAGGCCGTGGACCTGTAAAAATCATTTGTCCAGGAAAAGTGTATCGTCGTGATAATGATGATGCCACCCATTCCCATCAGTTCATGCAAATTGAAGGCTTAGTTGTTGATGAAAATATTCGAATGAGCGACCTGAAAGGAACACTTGAAGTTTTTGCGAAAAAGATGTTTGGCGAAGACCGCAAAATTCGCCTTCGCCCAAGCTTTTTCCCTTTTACAGAGCCATCCGTTGAAATAGATGTTTCCTGTATGTGCGGCGGGCATGGCTGTTCCATCTGTAAGCAAACAGGCTGGATTGAAATTCTAGGTGCAGGTATGGTGCATCCGAATGTTCTTGAAATGGCTGGCTTTGATTCGAAAAAATACACAGGCTTTGCGTTCGGAATGGGGCCTGAGCGAATCGCGATGTTGAAATACGGCATTGATGATATCCGTCATTTCTATACGAATGATATCCGCTTTTTAAAACAATTTAAACGCGCATAATTAAGGGGGTTACAACGTGTTAGTATCTTATAATTGGCTAAAAGACTATGTTGATATAAATGATATTTCAGCTGAAGACTTGGCAGAAAAGATTACGAAAGCCGGGATTGAAGTTGAACAAGTTGAGGTTTTGAATAAAGGGATTGAAGGTATTGTTGTTGGTCATGTCTTAGAATGTGTCAAACACCCTGAGGCTGATAAGCTTAATATTTGTCAAGTTGACCTTGGCGAAGAGGAGCCAAAGCAAATTATTTGCGGGGCACCGAATGTGGCAGCAGGACAAAAGGTCATTGTTGCGAAAATCGGTGCTGTTCTTCCAGGAAATTTTAAAATTAAAAAAGCAAAGCTCCGTGGTGAGGTTTCCAATGGGATGATTTGCTCTTTACAAGAGCTTGGTATTGAAACGAAATTTGTACCAAAAGAATATGCAACAGGAATTTTTGTTTTTCCATTTGATGTAGAGGTTGGTACAGACGCACTTGAATACTTAAATTTAAACGATAAAGTGCTAGAGCTTAGCTTAACACCGAATCGTTCTGACGCCTTAAGCATGCTAGGTGTTGCCTATGAAGTTGCTGCCATTTTAGGACGTGAAGTAAAGCTGCCAAAACTAGTCATTACTGAAACGAAAGAAAAAGCTTCAGATTATATTAAAATTACGATTGATGCAAAGGAAGATTGTCCGTATTATGCTGCTCGTGTCGTAAAAGGCGTCAAAATTGCTCCATCACCGCTATGGATGCAAACTCGCTTAATGGCTGCTGGCATCCGCCCAATTAATAATGTAGTTGATATTACAAACTATATTTTAATTGAATATGGCCAACCGTTACACGCCTTTGACTATGACCGTTTAGGATCAAAAGAAATTTTAGTAAGACGGGCAAAACAGGAAGAAAAATTTGTAACGCTTGACGACCAAGAACGAGCATTAAAAGATGACCAGCTTCTGATTACAAATGGTACAGAGCCTGTTGCTTTGGCAGGTGTAATGGGCGGTGCTGATTCTGAAGTACATGATGGTACCGTTAATGTTTTAATCGAAGCGGCCGTTTTTAATGGTCAAACAGTTCGCCGGGCATCAAAATATCATGCTCTTCGCAGTGAAGCAAGCACTCGTTTTGAAAAAGGTATAGACCCACTTCGTACAAAAGAAGCAGGTGATCGTGCCGCAGCATTAATGGCTGAACTTGCTGGTGGGGAAATTCTCGAAGGCGTTGTTGACGTCGATTATTTAGATACTACATCTATAAAAGTGACTGTATCAACGGAGCGCATTAACCAAGTTTTGGGAACTAGCATCACAACGGAGGAAGTAGGGCAAATATTTGCACGTTTGCAATTTGCCTACACAGAAAATAATGGTGAATTTACAGTAACAGCACCGTCAAGAAGACGTGATATTGCGATTCCTGAAGATTTAATTGAGGAAGTGGCCCGCCTTTACGGCTATGATTATATTCCAACGACATTGCCAATCGGTGATGCAACACCTGGAAAATTATCTACTTATCAAGCTAAGCGCCGTAAGGTCCGCCGATTTTTAGAAGGAGCAGGATTGACTGAGGCTGTTACGTATTCACTAACAAGCTCCGATAAAGTGGAATGGTATAAAGATGATACTACAAAAGCAACACCAATCCGCCTATCAATGCCAATGAGTGAAGAGCGCAGTACGTTACGCTTGAGTTTAGTGCCGCACTTACTTGAGGCAGTTGCTCATAACAATGCACGTCAAATCGCTGATGTAGCACTTTATGAAATTGGAAAAGTATATTTAATCCCTGAGAAAATTGAAGCAGAACAGCCAAATGAAAGAGAGAATTTGGCAGGTGCGATAACTGGATTATGGCACACCCATTCTTGGCAAGGGGAAAAGAAAGCTGTTGATTTCTTTGTAGCCAAAGGAATTCTTGAAGGCTTATTTGCCTTGCTTCGTTTGGATGGCCGTATAACCTTTGAACAAGGCAAGAAAGAAGGCCTTCATCCTGGACGGACAGCAATCATAAAGTTGGACGATGAATATCTTGGTTTTGTCGGTCAAGTACATCCTGAAGAGCAAAAGGCGCTTGACCTTGCCCCAACATATGTATACGAAATTAACTTAGATAAACTATTGCGTGCAGATGCTCCGGAAATTAAATATGAAGCAATACCACGCTTCCCATCGATTACACGTGATATTGCTTTAGTAGTCGACGACAATGTTGTTGCAGGAAATATTCAAGCTGCTATAAAAGAAGCTGGCGGCAAGCTTCTTAAAGAAGTATCAATTTTTGATTTATACCAAGGTGAGCATTTGGAAAAAGGCAAAAAATCACTTGCTTTCTCATTGCGTTATTTTGATCCAGAAAAAACATTAACAGATGAAGAAGTTGCTAAAGCACATGAACAAGTGTTAGAGGCTGTTGAAGAAAAAGTAGGTGCAGCCTTAAGAGGCTAAGTACACTTTACTTTCCAATAAAAAGAGCTAAGTTTGCATACTGCATCCTTTAGCTCTTTTTTTGTAAATATATTCTTTCATAATTATCGGATGGAGTATCATTATTCTCCTAATCCTTCTGCTTTTAATGTTTCTTCAATTTCAGTATTTGCTTGTTCTTCATCAACACCATCACAGATAATTTTAATTTTTGTACCCTTTGGAATTCCAAGTGACATTATGCCCATGATTGACTTCAAATTCACTTTTTTATCCTCATACTCCAACATCACATCGCATGCAAATTTACTTGCAGCTTGAACAAGTAGTGTAGCTGGTCGTGCATGAATACCAGTTTCACTAGTTACCGTATAAGTTTTTTCAGTCATCAAGTTATCCCCTTTATAAAAAGATACTATCGAAAGGAATTTATAGGGTAGTTTCCCCGAATAACGAACAAATCATTCTTTTAGGGGCAGAGAACAATCTAGATAAAACGTTTTGCTTTCTCAGTATTGGCGAAATGAAGCTTAGCAACTTTTAATAACGCTGCTTCCCCATGTTTTTTAATGAATTCAGCGGCTATCTTGTCTACTTTTGGCCCAGCTCCTTTTGGCAGCTCAAACCCAGCATAATCACTTAGCTTTTCAAACTCTTTGACAAATGCATATCGTGCAATTATCGAAGCTGCTGCTACAGCAATGTGAATACCTTCAGCTTTTGTGCTGAAATACACATTTTCCGATTTCCAAGGAATGTCTTTGCTATTTAAATAGCGGAAGAAAATGTTTGGCTCACAAAACTGATCAATTAAAATCCCGTCCAAATGATTTTCTGAATTTAATCTCCCAAGCACTTTGCTGATGGCTTGGTTATGTAATAAAGCTTTGAGTTTGCCTTGATTCATTCCACTCTGTTCTAGTTCGTTGTACTTTTCATTTCTTAATATAAGTAAGCTATGCGGTATGATCGGGATAATCTTTTCGGCAATCCTTGCGATTGCGCTATCATTTAAATCTTTCGAATCTTTTACTCCTAATTCTTTTAAAAGCTCAATTTGCTCACTTGACACAAAAGCGGCGACAACTGTGATTGGTCCGAAGTAATCACCAGTACCAACTTCATCTGAACCAATAATCGACAGCTGACTAATGTTTGCTGGCGGTAAATATATTCCTGTTTGTCGTCCAGAATTTGTCCTCCCCTTTTTTTGTATTCCGCTTTCAGTTGGTTTAGACAAACTAGAACTATGTTCATGCTGCCCCCATTTACTTGCTTCTACACTAGCCCCTTTTCCTTGGAATAACACTTTTCCAGATTTGTATGCAGTAATTGTACAACCACCTGATTTGGCAACAAATATACTGCCTGGCGGGTTTTGACTGACAATTGCCGATTTATAATAAAATTCCATTTCACCGATCAATTCTTTAGAAACGGTTAAAACCGTATTTGACATCGCTAAATCTCCTTTTTTCGATTAATAATTTTGAAAAGGCTTATACATTCATGGTATCATTAAATAAAATTATTCGTGGTAATTTTTCAAAATTTTAGTATTTTATAGGGGGCCTTTGCTTGGTGTCTGAACAAAATAGAAAAAGAATTTCAGTCGATATATATGGTCACCAATATACAATAATAGGGGATGAAAACTCAAGCGATATTCGTTTAGTTGCCAGTATGGTTGATAGTAAAATGAAGGAAATTAGCCAATGTAATCCCTGTTTGGATACAAATAAACTGGCAATCTTGACGGCTGTAAATATTGTCAATGATTATCTAAAACTAAAAGCAGAACACGATACATTAAAAAGAGATTATGAAAGCTTACTAATAAAACTTGAACAGAAAGAGGAAAAATTAAAAAATGGTTGATTTCATTTTACTTTTTGTCCTTGTAATCGGCTTTTTCATTGGCTTTAGACGTGGCTTCGTAATGCAAGTCGTTTACTTCGCTGGCTTTATTGCTTCATTTGTCGTTGCTTATCTATATTCCGATGACTTAGCTCCTTATTTAAAGCTTTGGGTGCCGTTTCCAGCACCATCTAAAGATAGCGCGGTTTCATTATTATTTGATACCTTTGATTTGGAAGCTGTTTACTTTCGGGCAGTCGCTTTTGCTGTCCTTTTTTTCGGTACAAAAATTGTAATGCATTTCGCTGGCTCAATGTTAAATTTTTTAGTTGATTTACCATTCTTGCGTACAATTAATGGCTGGCTAGGTGGGGCTTTAGGATTTGTTGAGGTGTATTTAATCATCTTCATCGTTCTTTATGTAGGTGCTTTAACACCAATTGATTCCGTACAGACGATGATGAATGATTCTTTATTGGCAAAAGGGATCATTGAGCACACGCCGATTGTATCTGGAAAGATTAAGGAACTTTGGTTTAACGCTGAAACAACATATTTTTAATAATCCTCCATGTTACAGGCATGGGGGTTTGTATTTTAAGGTTGAAAAGTAGGTGCTTATTTTGGAAATAAATAAAAAAGATATTATCAAAACGTTAGAAAAAATTGCGATTTATTTGGAGATAAAAGCGGAAAATCCTTTTAAAATATCTGCCTATCGCAAAGCGGCGGCTGCTTTAGAAGCGGATAATCGCAGTTTAAGCGATAGTAATGATTTTTCAAAAATAAATGGGATTGGCAAAGGCACAGCTGCTGTCATTCAGGAATTATTAGAAACAGGTAAATCGACGGTTTTAGAAGAACTAAAGGAACAAGTACCAAATGGATTATTGTCATTATTAAACTTGCCTGGCTTAGGTGGTAAAAAGATTGCAAAGCTATATCAGGAATTGAATGTGATTGATGTTGCATCATTAAAACAATGCTGTTTAGAAAATAAAGTTCAAAAGTTAGCGGGCTTTGGTAAAAAGACAGAGGAAAAAATTTTAGCTGCGATTGAGGATATTGGAAATCGCCCTGAGCGTTTACCGATATGGTATATGCTAGAGGTTCTTAAGGCAATTGAGGTGCAGCTCGCTAAAATGGGCGACATCATTCAGTTTTCACGGGCAGGCAGTCTGCGGAGAATGAAAGAAACAATCAAAGATTTGGATTTTATTATCGCAACGCTACATCCAACATCAGTTCGAGAACAGCTTTTGCAGCTCGAAAATATCTCCGATGTAATCGCAAGCGGGGACACAAAAGTATCTGTAGTCTTGCATTATGACTATGATGTTTCGGTTGATTTTCGTTTAGTAGAGCCGAAAAGCTATGCTACAACATTACATCATTTTACAGGGTCTAAAGAGCATAATGTAAAAATGCGTCAACTCGCAAAAGAGCGTGGCGAGAAAATCAGTGAATATGGTGTTGAAGTGCTTGAAACAGGGGAATTGTTGACATTTACGACGGAGGAAGAATTTTTTGAGCATTTTGGCATGCAATTTATTCCCCCGGAAATGAGGGAAGATGAAGGTGAGGTTGAAGCTGCTAGTAACGGGGAAATGACAGCAATCTTAGTTACGGATATTAAAGGTGACCTTCATATGCATACAACATGGAGCGATGGAGCCTACTCCATTCAAGAAATGGTTGAAGCAGCTAGAAGAAAGGGATACGCTTATATTGCGATAACAGATCATTCCCAATACTTAAAGGTTGCTAATGGTTTAACCGCTGAGCGTCTGCGCGAGCAACGAAAGGAAATTGACAGGTTGAATGAATTAGATGATGATATTACCATTCTTGCTGGAGTGGAAATGGACATTCTTCCAGACGCGACGCTTGATTTTGACGACGAAGTTTTAAAAGAAATGGATCTTGTAATTGGTGCGATTCATTCAAGCTTTTCACAAGACCGTGATAAAATAATGAAGCGCCTAATCACTGCGTTAGAAAACAATCATGTCAACATAATTGCCCACCCAACTGGGCGACTAATTGGGAAACGGCAAGGCTATGATGTTGATTTAGAGATGTTAATTGAGCTGGCAAAAAAGACGAATACAGCGCTAGAATGCAACGCTAACCCACACCGCTTAGATTTATCAGCAGAGTGGTTGAAAAAAGCGCAAGAATCGGGTGTGAAGCTAGTTATTAATACAGATGCCCATCAACTTGAGATGCTAGAACATATGGAAATAGGGGTAGCAACAGCTAGAAGAGGCTGGATAAAAAAAGAGAATGTTATTAATACTTGGCCGATAGATGAACTAATGAAATTTTTAAAGGGGGTCTGACCCCGCAAATGGAGGTAAATTGTGAACAAACGAGTTCTTCGCATATTAGAGTTTGAAAAAATTAGGAAAGCTTTAACGAAACATGCTGCCTCATCTTTAGGAAAAGAAAAGGCTGAGAGTTTAATGCCATCCTTTGATTTTGATGAAGTTGTAAAATGGCAGGAAGAAACTGATGAAGCAGCAAAAGTAGTAAGGCTAAAAGGACAAGCTCCTCTTGGCGGCATTTTTGATGTTCGTCCCAGTTTAAAAAGAGCGCAAATTGGTGGGGGTTTAAGTGCCAGTGAATTATTAGATATTGCAAGTACTATTTATGGTGGACGGCAAATAAAAAATTTCATTGAAGCCATGGTCGAAGATGGAGTCGAACTACCAATTTTAACGAGCTACATTGAAGAAATTATCCCATTAACAGATCTTGAACGACAAATAAAAAGTTGTATTGATGACCATGGTTATGTGATGGACGGTGCTAGTGATAAATTGCGCAGCATCCGCCATACACTCAGGTCAGCAGAATCAAGAATACGTGAAAAATTAGAAAATATGACACGTTCTTCGTCCGCGCAAAAAATGCTGTCAGATGCGATTATTACGATTCGCAATGACCGCTTTGTCATTCCGGTAAAACAAGAGTACCGTAGTGCATATGGCGGAATCGTTCACGATCAGTCAGCTTCAGGGGCAACGCTTTTTATTGAGCCGCAGGCCGTTGTTGAACTTAACAATCAGCTTCAAGAAGCGAGGGCAAAAGAAAAACAAGAAGTAGAAAGAATTTTACATGAACTGACCCAATTTGTTGCTGAAGAGGCAGAGCAGATGCTTCATAATGTGAAAATTTTAGCGGAAATAGATTTCATGTTTGCTAAAGCATTATATGGACAGCAAATAAAAGCATCAAAGCCAAAGATGAATAATGAAGGTAAAATAAGATTATGGAAAGCTCGCCATCCACTTATAGATATAAAACAGGTTGTTCCAAACGATATTATACTTGGCGAAGAGTATTCCGCTATTGTCATTACCGGTCCAAA
This sequence comes from Bacillus sp. (in: firmicutes), assembly GCA_012842745.1. Classification (NCBI taxonomy): domain Bacteria; kingdom Bacillati; phylum Bacillota; class Bacilli; order Caryophanales; family Bacillaceae; genus Bacillus; species Bacillus sp. (in: firmicutes). The sequence continues at coordinate 200,656 of DUSF01000035.1, forward strand.
TACTGGAGGTAAAACTGTTACATTAAAAACAATCGGCTTATTAACATTAATGGCGCAGGCTGGCCTGCAAATCCCAGCTCTTGATGGGTCTGAGATGACAGTGTTTACTAATGTATTTGCCGATATTGGTGATGAGCAATCAATTGAGCAAAGCCTAAGTACTTTCTCATCCCATATGATTAATATTGTTGAAATATTAAAACGAGTCGATGCTAGTAGCCTCGTTCTATTTGACGAATTAGGGGCGGGAACTGACCCGCAGGAAGGGGCCGCACTCGCGATTGCAATTCTAGATGATGTCTATAACCGTGGTGCCAAAGTAGTCGCTACTACTCACTATCCGGAATTAAAAGCATATGGCTATAACCGTTCCGGTGTCATCAATGCCAGCGTGGAATTTGATGTTGAAACGCTAAGTCCAACTTATCGATTGCTCTTAGGGGTTCCCGGCAGAAGTAATGCCTTTGAAATTTCAAGTCGCTTAGGCCTTTCCAAGCATATTATCAATCATGCTAAAGGGTTCGTTAGCCAAGAAACAAACAAAGTTGAAAATATGATTGCATCATTAGAGGAATCTAGGAAAAAAGCAGAAGAAGACTGGAATGAAGCCGAAGCGACACGCAAGGATGCTGAACAGCTTCATAAAGAGCTACAAAAACAAATTATCGCCTTTTATGAAGAACGCGATAAAATTTTAGAAAAAGCCGAAGAAACAGCAAAAGAAGCCATCGATAAAGCAAAAGGTGAAGCGGAAGCGATCATTAGAGATTTAAGAAAAATGAAATATGATGCAGCTGTTGCCGTAAAAGAGCATGAATTAATTGAGGCGCGCAAAAAGCTTGAAGAAGCCGCACCAACGCTGCAAAAAAATAAAAAAGGCATCCAAAAACAAGTGACAAAGCAAAAGCTTCTTCCAGGGGATGAAGTAAAAGTCGTTAGCCTTGACCAAAAGGGACATATAGTTGAAAAGATTAGCGACGATGAATATCAAGTGCAAATTGGCATCCTTAAAATGAAAGTGAAAGAAAAGGACCTTGAATATAGTAGCCGACCAACACCAGTTGCGTCAAAACCATTAGCGACGATTAGAGGGTCAGACCATCATGTAAAACCAGAGCTCGATCTTCGTGGCGAACGTTTTGAAGATGCAATCCTTATAGTTGAAAAATATATCGATGATGCGCTTTTAGCAGGTTATCCAAGCGTCTCCATCATCCACGGCAAAGGAACAGGCGCACTCCGTAAAGGGGTGCACGACTTTTTGAAAAATCATCGCCATGTGAAAGCATACCGTCTCGGTGGCATCGCTGAAGGTGGAAGTGGCGCGACTTTCGTTGAGTTAAAATAGTGATCCAAAAAATACAGGGAGAGGTCATTCATGAATCATTTTTGGGAAAACAAATTTGTTTATACCGCTGCCCATTATAGTGTTGTTGTGTTATCAATCGTGGTTTTTCTTTCCATTTTTGAACTCGTTACAAAGTACCGAAATATGGAACAAATCAAAGCGGGGAATCTTGCTGTTGCAATGGCAACGGGGGGGAAAATATTTGGAATAGCTAACATATTCCGATTTTCGATTCAGCATAATGATTCATTAGTTATGATGTTACTATGGGGCTTATATGGATTTATTTTACTTTTAACAGGTTATTTTATTTTTGAATTTCTTACCCCGACCTTTAATATTGACAAAGAAATTGAAAAAGGAAACATAGCGGTTGGTTTTCTAGCAATGGTGATTTCGGTTGGATTATCTTATGTAATCGGCGCTAGTATTGTTGCTTGAAGAAAGAGGGGATGAAGGGAATGGATATGGAGAGGTTAGCTAAAATTTTAATGGTTGTATGTGGCCTTTTTCTTCTTATTGGGGTCATCTACTGGATACTTTATGCGTAAAAACCACGGTAAAAGCCGTGGTTTTTACATACTACCATAATAAATAGAATATATTTTACAAAAGCGTTCAAGGGGGTATGAAGATGGACATCATTCTTGAAAGACAATGGCTTTGCCTATACCCTAAAGAAATTCCACACCATCTAAATTATGAAGAAAAACCGCTGTTTGCCTTTTTAGAGGAAGCTGCTTACGTCTCACCTGAAAAAAACGCCATCCACTTTTTAGGTAAAGAGCTTACGTACAAAGAGCTCTACGATGCGTCATTAAAAGTAGCCAATTATCTCCGAAGTTTAGGAGTAGAAAAAGGTGAGCGTGTTGCCATCATGCTGCCCAATTGCCCTCAAGCTGTAATCAGTTATTACGCGATTCTTTTTGCTGGTGGAATTGTTGTGCAAACGAATCCGCTCTACACCGAACGGGAACTGCAATTTCAACTGGAAGATGCTGGAGCAAAATGGATTGTTTGTTTAGACCTCTTATATCCGAAAGTTGTAAAAGTGAAATCATCTACTAAAATTGAACAGATTATTGTGACTAGCATAGGCGACTATTTACCATTCCCCAAAAACATCATCTATCCCTTTATTCAAAAAAAGCAGCATGGAATAAAGGTGCAAATCGCTGACAATGGCGAAACAACGCATCAATTTAAAAAAGCGTTAAAAAGTAGCAAAGCTGAAAAAATACCCCTCATAATAAACCCAAAAGAAGACATTGCCCTCATCCAATACACAGGTGGCACTACAGGCCAAGCCAAAGGTGTTATGCTTACCCATTATAATCTTGTTGCCAATACAACAATGTGCATTCATTGGATGTATAAAATGAAAAAAGGAGAAGAACGAATTTTGGGCATCCTTCCTTTCTTTCATGTGTTTGGCATGACTGTAGTGATGAACTTAGCCATCATGTTTGCCTCAAAAATGATCCTGCTCCCTAAATTTGATACCGTGGAAACATTAAAAGTGATTGAAAAACAAAAGCCAACAATCTTTCCGGGTGCACCAACAATCTTCATTGCCTTATTAAATCACCCCCATATTGCTGATTATGATCTTTCATCGCTTGATTCTTGTATAAGCGGTGCTGCTCCATTACCAATTGAAGTTCAAGAGAAATTTGAGGAAATAACAGGTGGAAAGCTCGTTGAAGGCTATGGTCTTACAGAAGCTTCACCAGTAACACATGCCAACTTTTTATGGGATATTCCTAGAGTCAAAGGAAGCATTGGCGTTCCTTGGCCAGATACGGATGCATTTATATTTTCTTCAGAAAAAAATGGTCCTGCTAATCCATATGAAATTGGTGAAATCGCCATTAAGGGTCCGCAAGTAATGAAAGGATATTGGCAGCGTACTAACGAAACAGCCGCAAGTTTTTATAAAAATGAATGGCTGTTAACAGGTGACCTTGGCTATATGGACGAATACGGCTATTTTTATATCGTTGACCGCAAAAAGGATCTAATTATTGCTGGTGGGTTTAATATTTATCCCCGTGAAATTGAAGAAGTATTGTATGAACATGAAGCTGTTATAGAAGCTGTTGTTATAGGGATTTCCGATGAATATCGGGGTGAAACGGTGAAAGCATATGTCGTTTTAAAAGATGATGAGTCCACTACAGCCGAACAGTTAGAAAAACATTGCCGCCAATATTTAGCAGCTTATAAAGTCCCACATCTATTTGAATTCCGTAAAGAACTGCCGAAAACAGTGGTTGGAAAAATAATAAAGCGTAAATTACAAGAGGAGGAAAATAAAAAAACTAAATAATAGTTCAGTCAGCCGATTATTGGCCAAAGGAGTAATAATCGGCTGACTGAATCTAATACATTACGGATGTAAGAAATTTTCGAAAAATCAAACTAAATGTGCAGGAGAATTAAAATTAATAGAGAAATTATTAGCTATAGAATAATCAACTTCTAATTTACAGAATCATTGCATAGGAATTAGTGGTGGACAAATTGTTTGTAAGAAATGGACAGGGGGGAAAGAAAGTAGATGGATTTTTTTACTGTGGAAACGAATGAGTACATTGCTTTAATTACTTTGAATCGACCGCCTGCAAATGCTTTAGCATCTGAGGTTTTGCAAGAACTTTCACTTGTTTTAGATGAAGTTGAAAGGAATGATGATGTACGGGTTCTTTTACTAAAAGGTGAAGGCAGATTTTTCTCGGCTGGTGCAGATATAAAAGAATTTACCGAGGTTGAATCAGAAGAAGGCTTCACAGAAATATCAAAAAGAGGACAAGATGTTTTTAGCCGGATTGAAAACTTTTCAAAGCCCGTTATTGCCGTCATTCATGGTGCAGCGCTAGGCGGTGGATTAGAACTTGCGATGTCCTGCCATATTAGGTTGGCAAGTGAAAATGCAAAACTGGGTTTACCAGAGCTTACATTAGGAGTTGTTCCAGGATTTGCAGGAACGCAGCGCTTACCGCGTTTAGTAGGAATACCAAAAGCAGCCGAAATGATGTTTACGAGCGAGCCGATTTCCGGGACAGAAGCGGCGGTCTTAGGGTTAGTGAATCATGCATATCCGGAGGAAAGCTTATTTGATGAAGCAAATAAGCTAGCGCAAAAAATAGCGGCGAAGAGTCCAAATTCATTAAAAGCGGTTATTGAACTGTTACAATTTGCAAAAGTTTCTTCATTTGGACAAGGGTCTGAACAAGAAGCAAAGCTATTTGGAGAGATTTTCATGTCGGAAGACGCAAAAGAAGGGGTTAGCGCATTCCTTGAAAAACGCTTTCCACAATTTAAAGGAAAATAAGAGCAACGTTTTTGCGCTCTAGAACTGAGCGCTCGCTCAACAAAAAATGATAAAATCCTACAAATAATAACAATATAAGGAGGGAATTGTAATGAATATTTATGTAATCATGAAAAGAACATTTGACACAGAAGAAAAAATTGTGATTGCTAATGGCAAGATTAGCGAGGATGGGGCAGAGTTTATTATCAACCCCTACGACGAATATGCGCTGGAAGAGGCAATTCAATTAAAGGAGAAGCATGGCGGTGAAGTAACAGTCGTGACTGTTGGCACTGAGGATTCAGAAAAAGAGCTGCGAACAGCCTTAGCAATGGGTGCAGACAAAGCGGTTTTAATCAATATTGAAGATGATATCGAAAATGGTGATCAATATACAACCACAGCAGTTCTTGCTGAATATTTCAAGGACAAGGAGTTTGATATCATCCTTGGCGGCAATGTCGCGATTGATGGCGGTTCTGGACAAGTAGGCCCGCGATTAGCAGAAACCCTAAATATTAATTACGTAACAACGATTACGAAAATTGATGTTGACGGTACAAAAGCGACGATTGTGCGCGATGTCGAAGGCGATAGCGAAACAATTGAAACAACATTACCAATCCTTGTAACAGCACAGCAAGGTTTAAATGAACCGCGCTATCCATCATTGCCTGGAATAATGAAAGCGAAGAAAAAGCCTTTAGAAGAGCTTGAACTTGATGATTTAGACATTGACGAAGATGATGTGGAAGCAAAAACGAAAACACTTGAAATATATTTACCACCTAAAAAAGAAGGCGGCAAAATTCTTGCAGGTGAGACAAGTGAGCAAGTAATAGAATTGGTGAAATTATTGCAAACAGAAGCAAAAGTAATTTAATTGGGGGGAGAAAAAATGACTAGAAAAGTACTAGTAGTAGGGGAAGTTCGTGATGGCAATTTACGAAACGTTTCATATGAAGCAGTGGCAGCGGGAAAACTAATTGCTGAGGGCGGGGAAGTTGTTGCTGTTTTAATAGGTGAAGCCGTTCAAAGTTTAGGGGAGGCGATGATTCAATACGGAGCAGACCGTGTTATCACAGTAGAAAATGCCCAACTAAAAAATTACACAGCTGACGGCTATGCCCAAGCACTCCTTGCTGTTGTAAATGAAGAAAATCCAGGTGGCATTATCCTTGGCCATACAGCCCTTGGCAAAGATTTATCGCCGAAAATGGCAGCCAAGCTTAACTCAGGCCTAGTTTCAGATTGCGTAAATATTGAAGTTACAGGTGACAATGTTATCTTTACACGTCCAATTTATTCTGGGAAGGCTTTTGAAAAGAAAATCGTCACAGATGGCATCATTTTTGCAACAATCCGCCCTAACAATATTGCACCATTAGAAAAGGACGAAATACGTACAGGTGAAATCACTTCTCTAAACGTTGATGTTAAAGACTTACGCTCTGTCATTAAAGAAGTAGTCCGTAAAGCATCAGAAGGCGTCGATCTTTCCGAGGCAAAAGTAGTTGTCGCTGGTGGCCGCGGTGTAAAAAGTGCAGAAGGCTTCGAGCTTCTGAAGGAATTAGCCAATTTACTAGGCGGAGCAGTAGGGGCATCACGTGGTGCTTGTGATGCTGATTATTGTGACTATTCGCTGCAAATTGGACAGACAGGGAAAGTCGTTACCCCTGATTTGTATATCGCCTGCGGCATCTCTGGTGCTATACAGCATCTAGCTGGAATGTCAAACTCAAAAGTGATTGTGGCGATTAACAAAGACCCTGAAGCCAATATTTTTAATGTTGCTGATTATGGTATTGTCGGTGATTTATTCGAAGTTGTTCCATTACTAGTAGAAGAATTTAAAAAAATAAAAGTGAACGCCTAAATTAGAATTTCCGAAAGGCAAAAGACGTGTGGTGGAAAACACTACATGTTCTTTTATTTCATAAAGTTAAATACCGGTGTTTCAAGGTGTAATATACTTTTAAATAGGAAATATTAATTTAAGTGCAAATGATTCGCGTCAAATAACTTAAAATGATATACTCTTAATAAAATAAATAAAGCTTCTAAAAAGGAGGATAAAAAATGGCAATAGTAAACGCTACAGATCAAAATTTTGCAACTGAAACAAGTGAAGGTGTAGTACTTGTGGACTTTTGGGCTCCTTGGTGTGGTCCTTGTAAAATGATTGCTCCTGTGTTAGAGGAAGTCGATTCTGAATTAGGTGAAAAATTAAAGATTGTTAAAGTAGATGTTGATGAAAATCCAGATACCGCTGCTCAGTTTGGTGTCATGAGCATTCCAACCCTTTTAGTTTTTAAAGATGGAAACAAAATAGACCAATTTGTTGGTTTCCAACCTAAAGATGCACTTTTAGCAAGACTAGCTAACCATATTTAATGAAAATAGAAAAAATAAGCCAGGAAATTTTGGCTTATTTTTTTTATCCCGTTATTAAAGTATAATTTGAATGGGATGGGGGTGATGGTGATGACAAATCATCTGAAAGAAAAGCTAAGTCTGTTACCAGCTCAGCCGGGCTGTTACTTGATGAAAGATCGCCAAGGGACGATTATATATGTTGGAAAAGCAAAAATATTAAAAAATCGTGTCCGCTCTTATTTTACTGGCTCACATGATGGGAAGACATTGCGATTAGTGAATGAAATCGAGGATTTTGAATATATTGTCACATCTTCAGATTTAGAAGCGTTGATTTTAGAAATGAATTTAATCAAACAGTATGATCCGAAATATAACATCATGCTTAAGGATGATAAAAGCTATCCATATTTGAAAATAACGGCTGAAAAACATCCAAGGTTACTCACAACGCGGAATGTAAAAAAAGATAAAGGCAAGTACTTCGGTCCTTATGCCAATGTTGGGGCCGCTAATGAAACGAAAAAATTATTAGATCGCCTTTACCCTTTAAGAAAATGTTCAACCATTCCTGACCGCGTCTGCTTATATTATCATATGAATCAATGCCTTGCTCCATGCGTAAAGGATGTATCGGATGCAGAAAATAAACAGCTCGTCGATGAAATAGTCAAATTTCTAAATGGCGGCTTTCAAGATATTAAAAAAAGTTTAGTAGAAAAAATGTATAAAGCGTCAGATGAACTTGATTTTGAGCGAGCAAAAGAATACCGCGACCAAATTGCCCATATTGAAGCGGTCATGGAAAAACAAAAGATGAACTTGAATGAGCTCATTGACCGCGACGTCTTTGGTTATACGTATGATAAAGGCTGGATGTGTGTTCAAGTATTCTTTGTACGACAGGGCAAGCTCATTGAACGTGATGTTTCTTTTTTTCCATTTTATAATGAGCCAGAAGAAGATTTTTTAACTTTTTTAGGGCAATTTTATTTAAAAAGCAATCATCTTAAACCGAAAGAAATTTTTGTATCGGAAGAAATTAATGGTGAATACGCTGAAAAACTAGTAGAAGTAAAAGTCGTTCAACCGAAAAGAGGTAAGAAGAAAGATTTAGTAGATTTAGCGATAAAAAATGCGAAAATTGCTTTAAAGGAGAAATTTTCCCTTATCGAAAAAGACGAGGAAAGAACGATTAAAGCTGTGGAAAATCTCGGTCGGAAAATGGGCATTTCACCCCCGTATCGAATTGAGGCGTTTGACAATTCAAACATTCATGGAACAGATCCTGTTTCGGCAATGATTATGTTTATTGATGGCAAGCCGGAAAAAAAGGAATACAGAAAATATAAAATTAAAGGTGTAGAAGGTCCAGATGATTACGCTTCGATGCGGGAGGTAACGCGGAGAAGGTATTCAAGATTGTTAAGGGAAAGTTTACCGCTCCCTGATTTAATTATCGTTGATGGAGGTAAAGGGCATATTCATGCTGTAAAGGATGTTCTCGAAAATGAGCTAGGTTTGGATTTGCCAATTTGCGGACTTGCCAAGGATGAAAAACATCGGACATCGGAATTGCTCTATGGTGACCCACCAGAAGTGATTCGTCTTGAGAGGAATAGTCAGGAGTTCTATTTACTGCAAAGAATACAAGATGAAGTGCATCGCTTTGCGATAACATTCCATCGCCAGCTTCGCGGAAAAACAGCATTTAAATCAATTTTAGACGATATCCCAGGTGTTGGTGAGCAAAGAAAAAAGAAAATTTTACATCATTTTGGCTCTGTGAAAAAATTAAAAGAAGCACCAATTGAAGAACTGCTGTCCATAAATATCCCCAAAAATGTTGCAGAAAATATTTATCGTTATTTACAGGAAAAGGTGTCGGAAGAATAATGCTCTTCGGACACCTATTTTTATTATTCCCATTGCACGGTAATGATTACGGTATTATCCCGCTTTTTTTGCTGCTCCATTGCTTCCGATTCTTTGCCTATCAAGTTTTGGACCTGCTCAGCTAAAAAACCAGCCTCAAGCTGATAAGAATAATCAACATTTCTCTCAAAGCGATTGGCAATTAATTCACTAGTAAGTTCAAAGATGATTTCATCTTTATTTTCTTTAGCGACCGATAATATTCCAAGCCCAGACATTTCAAAAAAGTGAGTGATGTCCTCCAAAGTTTCCAAAGGGAATTTTCTAGCAAGATTTTTTCCACCCCAGTACAATATCGAATGATAATCCTTTCCAAGAAGATCCTTTAAAAAGGTTTCGCGAATTAATTCATAGCCAAAAGCAGGTATTGTCATTTGCGCTAATGTATCATTTATTTTTTCTTTCTGTTTTTTATTGAACAATCGAAACCACCCTTTCTAAACATATTTTATACTTTTTATTGAAGTCTGCAACAAAACAATTTTTTAAAAGAATGCATAAAAAAGCGCATAATAATGTATGTTAGAAATATGGAATAAGTCGAAAACGGAGTTATTATGAAAAAAAATACAAGAAAATGAATTTTTTGAATCTTTATTTCGTAGGTGTTCTTGACGTGTTTTGTAGATGAGAGTAAAATGAACATGTCACAGATTATTCAAAGAAGGTTCGCAAAATAGAATCATTCTTTGTAGTTTTTTGCATGCGGGGAGGTAGGAAACTATCAATCTGTTCGGTACAATTTTATTTCAAAACTATGTAAAAGTATTAAAGGGGGGGCAAAAATGGCAAAAGATCGTGAATTTTTAAACCGTAGACTCCATTCATTATTGGGGATTATTCCGGTCGGTCTATTTGTGGTTGAGCATTTAGTTGTGAATCATTTTGCAACTGACGGAGCATCTGCTTTTAACAAAGCAGCAGGATTTATGGGAACATTACCATTTGTCCATTTATTAGAGGTATTTTTAATTTTCTTACCATTACTATACCATGCAGTTTATGGGCTTTATGTTGCCTATTCTGCAAAAAACAATGTCAGCAAGTACGGTTATTTTAGAAACTGGATGTTCCTGCTACAACGTGTAACAGGTGTTATTACGCTAATTTTTGTAGTATGGCATGTATGGCAAACTCGACTTGCAGCAGCATTTGGCGCAGAAGTAAACTTTGACATGATGGCAAATATTTTAAGTAGCCCAGTTATGCTTATTTTCTATATTGTTGGTGTACTTTCAGCTGTATTCCATTTTGCAAACGGATTATGGTCATTTATGGTAAGCTGGGGACTTACAATTACTCCTCGTTCTCAACAAGTATCTACGTATGTGTGTATGGTTGTTTTTGTTTTATTAGCAATTGTGTCACTAAGAGCTATCTTTGCATTTTTAGATCCACAATTAGCTAATCTGTAATTTTAGTTCGTTCATTAAAGTTTCAGATCAAACCAAATCGGGGAGTGAGTTATTTTGAGTAATGGAAATCTTGTGATTGTCGGTGGCGGCTTAGCTGGTTTAATGGCTACTGTTAAAGCTGCTGAGGCAGGGGTTCGTGTTGATTTATTATCACTAGTACCTGTTAAGCGCTCTCACTCTGTATGTGCACAGGGTGGTATTAACGGTGCTGTTAATACAAAAGGTGAAGGTGATTCACCTTGGATCCATTTTGATGATACAATTTATGGTGGTGACTTTTTAGCTAACCAGCCACCTGTTAAAGCGATGTGTGATGCAGCACCTGGTATTATTCATTTATTTGACCGTATGGGAGTTATGTTTAACCGCACTCCTGAAGGATTACTTGATTTCCGCCGTTTCGGTGGGACACAGCATCATCGTACAGCGTTTGCTGGTGCTACTACTGGTCAGCAGTTACTATATGCTTTAGATGAGCAAGTTCGTCGTCATGAAGTGGCAGGACTTGTTACGAAGTATGAAGGATGGGACATGCTCTCATTAATCCTTGATGATAACGAGGAGTGCCGTGGCGTTGTTGCGCAAGATCAACGCTCTCATGAAATTAAAGCATTCAAAGCAGATGCCGTTATTTTGGCTACTGGCGGCCCTGGTATTATCTTTGGTAAAACAACAAACTCAGTTATCAATACAGCTACAGCAGCATCTGCTGCATATCAGCAAGGTGTTTACTATGCGAATGGTGAGTTCATCCAAATTCACCCAACAGCGATTCCTGGTGATGATAAAAACCGCCTCATGAGTGAATCAGCTCGTGGTGAAGGTGGGCGTGTTTGGACTTATAAAGATGGTAAACCATGGTATTTCCTAGAAGAAAAATACCCTGCATACGGAAACCTAGTACCACGTGATATTGCAACACGTGAAATTTTTGACGTGTGTGTAAATCAAAAGCTTGGAATCAATGGTGAAAACAGAGTTTATCTTGACCTTTCACATAAAGATCCAAAAGAGCTTGATATTAAGCTTGGTGGTATTATTGAAATTTATGAGAAGTTTACTGGTGATAATCCACGTAAAGTTCCAATGCAAATCTTCCCTGCTGTCCACTATTCAATGGGTGGAATGTGGGTAGACTATAACCAAATGACGAATATTCCAGGCTTATTTGCAGCTGGTGAGTGTGATTATTCACAACACGGTGGTAACCGTCTAGGAGCTAACTCATTACTATCAGCTATTTTTGGTGGTATGGTTGCAGGACCTAATGCGGTTGAATATATGAATAACCGTGCGAAAGCTACAGATTCTCTTCCGGAATCAGTATTTGAGAAACAAGTCCGTATTGAAGAGGACAAGTTTAATAAATTAACATCAATGACGACTGGTTCAGAAAATGCGTATGTAATTGCAAAAGAACTAGGCGAATGGATGACTGATAATGTAACAGTTGTTCGTTATAATGATAAACTTCTTAAAACAGATGAAAAACTTCAAGAGTTACAAGAACGTTGGGAACAGATTAATATTAACGATACAGCTAAATGGAGCAACCAAGGTTTAATGTTTACACGTCAATTAAAGAATATGCTTCATCTTGCACGTGTAATCACAATCGGTGCATATAACCGTAACGAAAGCCGTGGAGCGCACTATAAACCAGAATTCCCTGATCGTAACGATGAGGACTTCTTAAAGACAACAATGGCGAAATTCAATCCAGAAACAAATGCACCTGAGTTTTTCTATGAAGAAGTTGACATCTCGCTTATTAAACCACGTAAGCGCGACTATTCTTCGAAGCACGAAGTTGAAGAAAAGAAAGAGGAGGCAAAATAATCATGAGTGAAAAAACAATTCGCTTAATTATATCACGTCAAGATTCACCAGATTCTGCCCCTTACCAACAAGAATTTGAAATTCCATATCGACCAAACATGAACGTTATTGGTTGTTTAATGGAAATCCAACGTAATCCTGTTACTTCTAAAGGGGAGAATGTAGCACCACCAACATGGGATATGAACTGTTTAGAGGAAGTTTGTGGTGCATGTTCAATGATTATTAATGGCAAGCCACGTCAATCATGTTCTGCACTGGTTGACCAGCTTGAACAACCAATCCGTTTAGAACCAATGCGTACATTCCCGATTAATCGTGACTTACAGGTTGACCGTAGCCGTATGTTCGATTCATTAAAGAAAGTAAAAGCATGGATTCCGATTGATGGAACATATGACCTCGGACCTGGACCAAGAATGCCGGAAAGAAAGCGCCAATGGGCTTATGAATTAGCGAAATGTATGACATGTGGTGTTTGTATGGAAGCATGTCCAAACGTTAGTGACAAGGCTAACTTTATTGGACCACAGCCTCTTGGTCAAGTTCGTCTATTCAATGCCCATCCAACAGGTGCAATGAATGCACCAGAGCGTTTAGAAGCACTAATGGGCGATGGCGGACTTGCTAACTGCGGTAACTCTCAGAACTGTGTGCAGTCTTGTCCAAAAGGAATTCCAATTACAACTTCTATTGCAGCATTAAACCGTGACACAACTGTCCAAATGTTTAGAAACTTCTTCGGAAGCGACAAATAATAGATTTATAAACATATATAAAATAAAATCCTCTAGCCAAAAGGCTAGAGGATTTTATTTTTATTTGCTAAAACCTGTTACATATTTTCAGCGGTTTTAATAACCTTCTTACTATTAACTTCAATAGGTCCTTTAGCAATTAGTCCTAAAGGTTTTCCGACTGACAGTACGGTTCGGCCAAAGAAATTATTTAGAAATGTTGCACCTGCTAAATAAAATCCAAATAAAGAAATAGCGAACTCTGCATACGCGGCAATAGTAGCAAATAAATCATGGTTAATTCCAAGAGCTGAAAAGCCTAGTGAAAGGAATAATACATTAATAAGAACTAATAGTATCGTCATAATTAAATGAACTTCAAATGCAGCTACCATTATAAATAAAGAAATGAAAAAGTAACCAAAAAATGCAAATCCCAATTGTCTTGGATCGGCATTTACAGTTAATTCCCCAAACCATCCTAAGCTAATTGCCCAGTGAGTTGCAACACCCATCCAAAATAAACCATAAACACCTAAAGCCATTGCACCAAAAGTATTATTATTTCTAAAATCAATTAATGAAGCCCAAAGTTGTGCAATAGCTCCGAGAAAAATTGCCCATGGTATTGCAAATTCTACCCCTGTTGTCCACCCCATTTTTTGTGAGGACGCTACAAATGTTACTATTGCTAATCCGAAAACACCAAATGCTGTTGGATCAGCCATTTTTACCCTTCCTTCTGATACTACTGTTTCAACGCTCGCCACTCTAACACTCCTTCCCTTTTCTAATATAATTTCAATATATAATTCGTTTTCATTATATATAACAAATTTATGCAAAGCCTTACAAAATATTGTCTTTGTATATCAAAAAAATGTCTAATTGTCCAAAAATAGGTACTTTTTTTGTAAGTAAAGTATAAATTTTATAATATAACAAAATATTTCAATATAGTTATAAAATTATTACAAATGCAAGAGCAAAATATTTCAATATAGTTATAATAACGTAAACTATAAATATATAGAAAAATAAAAAAAGGTTGGAAAAATCCAACCGTTTGATACGTGCTTCAAGTTATTCATTTACAGTTATAATATGCTCTTCTCTGTATTCACTTGGGGACATTCCGGTTTGTTTTTTAAAGATTGAACTAAAATAATTTGGTGTATTAAAACCTACTTGTGCCGCAATTGACTCGATTGTGTCGTTTGTATTGGCAAGCAAATACTTTGCTCGTTTCACTCGAATATTTGTAACATACTCAACGAAAGAAACGCCAAGTTCTTTTTTGAATAAGCGGCTAAAATACGTGTGGCTTAGATGGACCTTATTTGCCACCTTTTTAATGGACAAGTCCTCGTGAAAATAGTTAGAAATATATTCGATACATTTTTGTAAATTTGTGTCTTTTGTTAATTCTTCATAAAAACAAAGTAAACTGCCATCACTAATGGCTTGTCCTAAAGCCTTCCTTGCTTCCCTATATGGTTGATTTAAATTTAATGGGTCATTATAAACAGAGCCTACACCGGCGTGTAAAGTGATGCTGTATTCCTTTTGAATTTCTTCGATTAGCTTCAAGAGATAATAACGAATTTGATCCCATTCACGAATTGACTTATAAACATAAGGGATGTGAAAAAGCACTGCTAAATAACGAGGAAAAGAGACAAAATATACGTCCTTTACCCAATGTGATAGATGGTTTTTTATATCTGAGCGAAGATGTGTACGTATTACACGTCTACCAGATTCATTCTCAATAAATTCTTGTGCAGCATTTGCCCCTTGTACAAGACAAACAATATTTGGAATACTTTCCATTTTGGAAAATGTTTGGTATTTTTCCAGTTCTTCCTCTGTTTTTACTTCGCCAAATAGTAGTCGTCTCAAAAACATCTCCCTTACAATCGGTAAATCTCCTAATCCTTCAACCGAAGTTTTTATAGCGTTAATAAATGCTTTTTTTCTTACAGGGTTTAACAATAATGAGTGGGCATGTAAGTTAACGGCAACAGGTGCTGTGTTTAAATTTTTCTCATTCATGATAATAATCAGTTTACTTTGTAAATATCTTTTCCTAAGGTGATTAATTTTAATCCAGTCGAAAGATGCATTAATTTGAGCAACAATAATATCAATCATCGTATTACTTTGATCGTCCTCAGGCAATAATTTGTAGTGACCACTTAAGGCTTCATTAATCCAGTTTTCGAACTTTTCACGCGAGTTATGGTCCATGCCCACAACTTTAACGTTGTACATGCTATACATGTTAATTGTCCTCCCCTAATTTACACCAGTTCCATAATATTAAATATTAATTATAATTTTTTACCAAGATTATTATACTAAATTTTTGAACGGTATGTGACAATCTACTACATAAGTTGCAAAATTGTTCACAAATTTTGCAGTAATGAATTGGAATTTTATTAGCAATTTTTACGTTATTTGTACCTCTAAGTCACAGACTCACTCCATTTTACATATGATATCAAGACTAAATATATTCCCTTCAAACACAACTCATGCCCTGGTAAGGAGGGAAAAATTGATTGAAGGAAAATAACTACCAACCGAAGCCGCTACTTACAAAGAGAGAAAAAGAGGTATTTGAGCTTTTAGTACAGGACAAAACAACGAAAGAAATTGCAGAGGAGCTTTTTATAAGTGAAAAAACAGTTCGTAACCATATTTCGAATGCCATGCAAAAGCTTGGAGTTAAGGGGCGCTCCCAAGCAGTCGTGGAACTCCTTAGAATGGGGGAACTAGAACTATAGTACGTGCCGGCTTTCATAATTGGGAGCCGGCATCGTTTCTTTCAGTTTTTCCGATTTAATTATAACTATCCTTTTAATATAATGAATAGTAACACGATTAGGAAAAAAGGGGCAGCGATTTTGAAAACTATTAATCTACTATCTTTATTAAGTGCAAAAGATGATCTGAATGCAATGAATTTTGCAAAATACATCGAACAATTTGGCATTAATCCTAAAATCAGAGCAGGCGAAATTGAAGATATTGAAGCGCTGGTTGATGAATTTATGAAAAGAGGAAATCAATTCGATATTCTCAACCATTATTATGTTGGATTTACGATTAAACAAATTGGGAAAGAATTTGACCTACTAAGAATCGGTGAGAATAGTATCATTAATATTGAGTTAAAGCTAATAAGTACGGAAGAGAAAATCATAAAGCAGCTTGTGCAAAATCAACATTATTTAAAATTTCTTGATGTTGATGTTTACAGTTTCACCTACATTTCCGCAACAAAGAAACTCTATGCACTTGTCGGTCCGCAAGAAATCAAAGAAGTGGAATTTGAGGTTTTAATTGAAAAATTAAAAGAACAAATAATAAAAGAAATTGATGATCTTGATAATTTATTTGATCCAACCAATTATATAGTTTCGCCATTCAACTCAACTGATGCCTTCATTGAAGATAAGTATTTTCTAAGTGCGCAGCAGAGTACATTTAAAAGGGAAATTATCCAATTAACACCGATGGAACAGTCAATTTTTATTGCGATTAAAGGTGGATCTGGATCCGGAAAAACACTGTTAACTTACGATATCGCAAAAGAATATATGAGACAGTCGAAAAAGGTGCTCATTTTTAATTGTGGAAAATTAAATAATGGACATGTTACATTGAAAACTCACTATCATTGGTCAATTGAGGCGATTAGTAACTTTAGCGAATACGACGATCATTCAGAAATGGATATTGAGCAATATGAATTAATCATATTCGATGAAGCTCAAAGAATATATAAAAATAAATTTTTAAAATTAACAAATTTGCTTCAACAACTCAAAATCAAATGCATTTTTTCTTATGATCCTAACCAATGCCTTACTGCGTTAGAAATTGAAAATAATATCCCTAAATTAATTGAGGAAACTTTAAATCCTTATCAATATGAATTAACAACAATCATTAGACATAACAAAGAAATTCATGCGTTTATTAATAAGTTATTTGATTTATCAAAGCACGCCAAAATCGAGAATTATTCAGACATCAGTATTCAGTATTTTTCCTTGAAGGGTGCGACAACAAGCTACTTACAATCATTACAAAAAGAGGGCTGGAAAGTCATTGATTACACCGAAACAAGGTATATTGAACACCCCGATAATGATCATATCATTACAACAGGGGTAAATTCCCATGATGGAATCGGTCAAGAACTTGATTGTGTTGTGGCTGTCATTGATGAATCTTTTTATTACAAACCAAATCACAAGCTGTCCACAAAAGATTTAGGGAAACAAATGTACTATCAGCCGACGCGAATGTTATATCAAAACATTAGTCGTACGAAAAAAAAGCTGCAAATTGTCATCTATAATAATCCCGATGTTTTAGATGAGATTTTAAAGATTTTATAGGTGATATGTCTGTTTTTCAAACCATATTATAAAAGTCGGCTTTACTTTGACATGGGATAATTGGGTTCATTGTGGTATAATACTTCATTGGGAAATAATATTTAATATAAAATTGATTATAATTTTTATTACAAAATGGGGCGATTAAGCTTTGAATAGACCAATTGGTGTAATTGATTCAGGTGTTGGTGGATTAACAGTTGCGAAAGAGATTATGAGACAGCTGCCAAAAGAAGAAATTATTTATTTAGGAGATACAGCACGTTGTCCTTACGGTTCAAGGCCTGTGGAAGAAGTCAAGAAATTTACGTGGGAATTAACTAATCATTTATTAAACTATAACATTAAAATGTTAGTTATTGCATGTAATACAGCGACAGCACTTGTGTTAGACGATATAAGAGCTACCATTACTATACCTGTCGTAGGTGTTATCTATCCAGGGGCAAGAACAGCTCTAAAGGTAACGAAAAATAATCATATCGGTGTCATCGGAACCGTCGGCACGATTAGAAGCGGCTCTTATGAACAAGCCTTGAAAAGTATAAATCATCATGTGGAAGTAGAAAGTCTTGCCTGTCCATCATTTGTGCCGATTGTTGAAAGTGGCAATTATGAAGATGAAGATGCTAGAAATATTGTCAAGGAATCATTAGCGCCATTAAAAGTCCATGATATTGATACACTTATATTGGGGTGTACCCATTATCCAATCCTTCGACCTGTGATTCAACAAGTTATGGGTGAAAAAGTGAAACTGATTAGTTCTGGGGACGAAACTGCTAGGGAAGTTAGTACTCTTTTACATCATGCTAGTATGTTGGTTACTGAGGATAGAATACCAAATCATTTATTTTTAACAACAGGGCCTAAGGAAATTTTTCAACATATTGCTTCAAGGGTATTTGAACACCCGATTGAAAATGTCCAATCGATTACATTATCATAAATGACCTTCCTTTTCGGAAGGTTTTTCTTATTTGTAAAAAAAATTCGGTCTAAAACTTGGCAATGCTCGTATATATGTAGTACAAACTGCTATTGGAGGGAGAATTATGTTTAAAATAAAAAAGAGCGGTTTACTAGCATCGATTATGGCCTTATCTACAGTTTTAGCAGGCTGTGCAATCGGTGGTGAACAAGCAATTCGCCAAATGGACACTCAAAAACCACAAGAAGTTACATATGTTGAAGAGGATGCATTAGATCAAAAAAATTCGTCAGCTGAACAAGTTGAAAATCAGGAAGAAAATGAAGCAGAGCAGACGGTATCAAGGGAACTGTATTTGTTAGACAAGAACGGCTTTGTAGTGCCACAGACGCTTCCCTTGCCAAAAACGAACGAAGTAGCAAAACAAGCATTGGAATATCTTGTTGAGGGTGGTCCGATTAGTGAATTACTACCTAACGGCTTCCGGGCTATTTTACCAGCTGGAACAATGGTAAATGGCGTAAATTTACAAAAAGACGGTACGCTTGTCGTCGATTTTTCAAAAGAGTTCTCAAATTATAATGCAGAAGATGAACTGAAAATATTACAAGCCCTTACTTATACTTTAACGCAATTTGATACAGTGAATAAAGTGAAAATTCAAATTAATGGCTATGACCAAACGAACATGCCTGTAAACGGAACACCAATTAACGAAGGCACAAGCCGGGCAAATGGAATTAATTTTGATAACGGGGAAGTCGTCGATGTTGTGAATAGTAAAGCTGTTACGCTTTACTTTCTTGGGCAAAATGGGGACAACACATACTTTGTTCCTGTTACAAGACGAATTGGGAAAAATGATGATGCTTATGAAGCGACCGTAAAAGAATTAATTAAAGGACCAAATGTTGTATCCGGTTTGTACACGGAACTTCATAAAGATATCGCGCTGTTAGAGAAGCCTTCTTACAAAGGTGGTGTACTCACATTAAATTTTAACGAAGGAATTCTTAGTAGCTTACAGGGTACGGCACTTTCAAAAAATATTTTAAATGAGCTTGTCTTATCGCTAACCGAGCATGCTGGTGTTGATGGTGTAGCGATAAAGGTAAATGGTATGGAAAAAGTATTGAATGAACAAGGAGCAGAAATTGCGGCACCTGTTTTGAGACCAAAATCTGTGAATACAGGTAGTTTTTAGCGGAGGAAATTTGCTATAATTAAATATACTAACGGTGAGGGCTGGCTAACATTTGCCGCCTTTTTTGTTTCTACTCCAGTTTAAATCATGGAAATAATGAACAAAGTAAATGAAGACATAATTTCAGGAGGGGTTTAGTTGAGAGTTGATGGGAGAAAGAAAGATGAATTAAGACCAATACATATTGACACAGGTTATTTGAAGCATCCTGAAGGATCTGTCTTAATAACAGTCGGGGATACAAAAGTAATTTGTACAGCCAGCATTGAGGACCGTGTTCCGCCATTTTTACGCGGGCAAGGAAAAGGGTGGATTACTGCTGAATATTCAATGCTGCCAAGAGCAACAGACCAAAGAACGATGCGTGAATCAACGAAAGGCAAGGTTTCAGGTAGAACGATGGAAATTCAGCGTCTAATTGGCCGCGCCCTTCGCTCTGTTGTAAATCTTGACCTTGTCGGGGAGCGGACAATTTGGATTGACTGTGATGTCATTCAGGCTGATGGGGGAACGAGAACAGCTTCCATCTCAGGTTCTTTTGTGGCGATGACGCTTGCTCTTGGGAAAATGGTAGAGAGAAAGGAGAGTAAGGAATTTCCGATCAAAGCCTTTCTCGCTGCAACTTCGGTTGGAATTGACCCGGAATTTGGGGAAATATTAGACTTAAACTATATCGAAGATTCAAAAGCGAGTGTTGATATGAATATTGTCATGACAGGAGCTGGTGAATTTGTTGAGCTTCAAGGAACAGGAGAGGAAGCTACTTTTTCAAAAAAACAGCTACAGCAATTACTGAACCTTGGGGAAAAGGGAGTCAATGAAATAATTGCACTCCAAAAGGTAGCACTGGGTGAATTAGCGAATAGAATAGGAGCGAAGTGATTTGAAAGATATTTTAATCGCCACTAAAAACAAAGGCAAAGTTAAAGAATTTGCCGCCTTATTTGCAGAAAAAGACATCGTTGTACATTCACTTTTAGATTTTCCAGACTCGCTTGATGTTGAAGAAACTGGGGATACATTTATTGAAAATGCGAAATTGAAAGCAGAAACAATTGCAAAACAGTTTAATAAAATTGTAATTGCTGATGATTCTGGCCTTTCTGTCGATGCGCTAGATGGCCGTCCGGGTGTTTTTTCCGCAAGGTATGCCGGAGAGCCAACGGACGATCAAGCCAATTTAGAAAAGGTTCTACGTGAATTACATGGTGTTCCTTCTGAAAAAAGAACAGCAAGATTTCACTGTATTTTAGCGGTAGCGATTCCGAATGAGAAAACTAAAATATTCGAAGGAGCTTGTGAAGGCTATATTACAGAAGAACCGCTTGGAGAAAATGGCTTTGGCTATGATCCGATTTTTTACGTTCCCGATAGAAGGCAAACGATGGCGCAGCTATCGAATGATGAGAAGAATAAAATTAGTCACCGTGCCAATGCGATGAAACAGCTTCGTGAAAGCTGGGATACAATTTTTTAATTAGATTAGATGGGAGAAAAGCATGAAGGTTCTTATCGTAAGCGATAGCCATGGATTAGAAAAAGAACTTGTCGCTTTGAAAAATAAATACAGTTCTGAAGTTGATGCGATGATTCATTGCGGGGATTCAGAATTATCGTTCGCCTCGAATGAAATTGCTGATTACATAGCTGTAAAGGGGAATTGTGATTATGACCGTAATTTTCTAAATGACCAGCTAGTTTCAATTAATGAAGTACCGTTTTACATTACCCATGGACATTTGTATAATGTAAAAATGTCATTGCTAAACTTACGCTATCGTGCTGAAGAAGTCGGCGCAAAGATTGTGTGCTTTGGTCATTCTCACATTGCTGGTGCAGAATTGATTGATGATATTCTCTTTATTAATCCAGGGAGCATTTATCTACCAAGAGCTAGAAAAGAAAAAACATATGCTATATTAGAAGTTGACGATTATAAAAATTGTGTTGTAAGATTTTTTAGTATTGATGGTATGGAAATACCAGCATTAATGGTAAAATGTAAAATAGGTTAGGGAAAAAGTCTCTAACCTATTCATAAAAAATGTTGACACGGTAATTTGGATAGTATATATTAATATTTGTCGCTGATTGAAATGCTTAATTTCAACTAAATGCGGGTGTAGTTTAATGGTAAAACTTCAGCCTTCCAAGCTGATGTCGTGGGTTCGATTCCCATCACCCGCTCCAAATGAATTTCATACTATGTCCCAGTAGCTCAGCCGGATAGAGCATACGCCTTCTAAGCGTACGGTCGGGAGTTCGAATCTCTCCTGGGACGCTCGGAAAAACTGTAGAAGGGTAATCTTCTACAGTTTTTTGCTTATGTACGCCCGGCATGGCATAAACATTATTTGATTATTATTTTTCACGAATTTAAAAGCATATTGTCCATGTAATTAGCTATTTTCTAAATTATTTCCATATAGAATTTAGTTGTCATAAAAATATTAAATTTTTTTATTTTCCATAATCATTGATAAATAAGGATTGGAAACGCATTCAGCCCACTCTCTTTATCGAAATTATCTAATTATTATAAAAAAGAGGGTTGACTGTAATGAAAATACAGAGTAAGATAATGCTCAAATATGAAAAACGTTGACGAGGAAAAGTAATCTCAAGAACGGTATCTACAGAGAGCCGGTGGTGCTGGAAACCGGTGATACCCCTGATGGTGAACTCGCCTCTGAGTATCAATCTGAACGATTTCATGCTAGTAGGATTGGTCGAGTGTTTTAAATCACTCGTTACAAAAAAAGAGCGGAGCAATGTTGTATTTTGTTGTTCATTGTCGCTCATGAGGTAATGCTCTGAAAGGAGTATTGCAATTTAGGGTGGTATCGTGGAAAGTTAAACCTTTTCACCCCTTTGCTTTCGGGCTATTATGGGGTGAGAAGGTTTTTTGTTTTTAGGGGTTAGGAACAAGTTAGAGTATTATAAAGATCCAAAGAAATTTTTACAAGAAGAAGGAGGCTTTTATATGAGTACCAATGTAAAAGCACAGGAGCAAAAAACAATTCCTCAAACTATGAATGGCGGAAGAATGTTAGTGAAGGCTTTAAAAGCTGAGGGTGTTGAAGTCGTTTTTGGTTATCCGGGAGGTGCCGTATTACCAATTTATGATGAAATATATGATTCAGGGATCAACCACGTCTTAACAAGACATGAACAAGGTGCAATCCATGCTGCTGAAGGATATGCTCGTATTTCTGGGAAACCGGGGGTTTGTATTGCAACATCAGGCCCAGGAGCAACGAATATTATCACAGGCTTAGCTGATGCGATGATGGATTCATTACCTTTAGTTGTGTTTACCGGTCAAGTTGGAACGGGTGTGATTGGCTCAGATGCATTCCAAGAAGCAGATATTATCGGTATTACGATGCCAATTACAAAATATAGCTATCAAGTTCGTTCGACAGACGAATTGCCGAAAGTAATCAAAGAAGCGTTCCATATCGCGAATTCTGGCCGTAAAGGACCTGTATTAATTGACATTCCGAAAGATGTAGCTGTAGCAACTGGAATCTTTAACTACGATGAGATTGAAGTAAATATTCCAAGCTATCAACCAAACTACACTCCAAACCATTTCCAAATTAGAAAAGTTGTGGAAGCGGTAAGTTCAGCGAAAAAACCAGTGATTTTAGCTGGCGCAGGCGTTATTCATGCTAATGCCCATGAGGAACTAAGAGCATATGCAGAACAACAAAGCTTACCGGTAGTTAATACGTTGCTAGGACTAGGATCGTTCCCAGGCCGTCATGAACTATTTTTAGGTATGGGCGGTATGCACGGAACTTACACAGCTAATATGGCATTGTACGAATCTGATTTACTCATTAATATTGGCTCTCGTTTTGATGACCGAATCACAGGGAATTTGGCGCATTTTGCACCAAATGCCAAAGTTGTTCATATTGACATTGATCCTGCTGAAATTGGGAAAAATGTACCAACACAAATCCCTGTTGTTGCTGATGCGAAAGAAGCGTTAAAAGCATTGATTGGCGAAGATGGAGCAAAAGGTGATTTCTCAATTTGGCTTAAAAAGCTAAGAAATTGGAAGGAAGAATACCCGCTCGCTTATCGTACAGAAATAAATGTATTGAAGCCGCAGCGCTTAATTGAATTAATCCATGAAATGACAAATGGAAATGCAATCGTTACGACAGATGTTGGACAGCATCAAATGTGGGCAGCGCAATACTATTCTTTTGAAAAGCCGAACAAATGGGTTACTTCTGGTGGTCTAGGAACAATGGGATTTGGCTTACCAGCAGCGCTTGGCGCCCAATTTGCGAGTCCAAATGATACGGTTGTTAGCATCGTCGGCGATGCTGGTTTCCAAATGACATTCCAAGAAATATCGGTTTTACAGGAAAAAAATCTCCCTGTAAAAATTGTGATTGTAAATAATAAAGCATTGGGCATGGTACGCCAATGGCAAGAGCTGTTCTATGAAGAGCGTTATTCCCACTCGTTAATCCCTGAACAGCCTGATTTTGTAAAATTAGCGGATGCATATGGGATAAAAGGATTAAGAGCAACAAATGAAGCGGAGGCAAAAGCTGTTTTAAAAGAAGCTTTTGAACATAATGGCCCAGTTCTTTTAGATTTCCGTGTAGCACCAATGGAAAAAGTATATCCTATGGTTGCACCTGGAAAAGGAATTCATGAAATGGTAGGGGTGAAACAATGAAGAGAATAGTAACAGCAACAGTAAATAACCATCCAGGCGTTTTAAACCGCATTACAGGCTTATTTACAAGAAGAGACTACAATATTGAAAGCATTACTGTTGGAGTAACTGAAAATCCGTCAATTTCAAGAATGACATTTATTGTGCATGTAGAAGATGAAGCAAGAGCTGAACAGCTGACAAAACAGCTTAATAAGCAAATTGACGTCATTAAAGTGCAAGACATTACAGATCAACCACGAATCGAAAGAGAGCTGGCTTTAATCAAAGTTATCAGCAATCCGCAAACACGAAATGAGTTAATGGGTATCATTAATCCTTTTAGAGCAAGCATTGTTGATGTTAGTCGAGATACATTGGTTGTCCAAGTTACAGGGGACAGCCAAAAAATTGAAGCATTAATTGAGCTTATTCGCCCATATGGCATTAAAGAAATTGCAAGAACTGGTACAACCGCTTTTGCTCGTGGTTTAATAAAGAGCAATGGCCAAGAAAATAAACAAAGCGCAATATCAAATTAAGAATTATTTCATTAATTCAATAAACTAAAAAAATTCAACGAAAAATTAAGGAGAGATTTAAAAAATGGCAAAGGTATATTATAACGGAGATGCAAATGAAGCAGTATTAAATGGAAAAAAGGTTGCAATTATTGGTTATGGCTCTCAAGGTCATGCCCATGCTCTTAACTTAAAAGAAAGCGGCGTTGATGTAGTAGTTGGTATTCGCCCTGGTAAATCTGCAGATCAAGCGAAAGCTGATGGTCATACAGTATTAACAGTAAAAGAAGCAGCTGAAGTGGCTGACCTTATCATGATTCTATTACCAGATGAGCATCAACCAAAAGTTTATAACGAAGAAATTAAGCCTGGCTTAACAGCTGGTAAATCATTAGTATTTGCCCATGGTTTTAACGTTCATTTCGGTCAAATTACACCACCACAAGACGTGAACGTATTCTTAGTAGCACCAAAAGGACCAGGACACTTAGTACGTCGTACTTACACTGAAGGAGCAGGTGTACCAGCATTATTCGCAATTTATCAAGATGCAACTGGTAATGCAAGAGAGCTTGCTTTAGCATATGCAAAACAAATAGGTTCTGCTCGTGCAGGTGTTCTTGAAACAACATTTAAAGAAGAAACTGAAACGGACCTATTCGGTGAGCAAGCCGTTCTTTGTGGTGGTACTACAGCATTAGTAAAGGCTGGTTTTGAAACATTAGTTGAAGCTGGCTACCAACCAGAAGTTGCGTACTTTGAGTGCTTACATGAATTAAAATTAATCGTTGACTTAATGTATGAAGGTGGTCTTGCTAACATGCGTTACTCAATCTCTGATACAGCAGAATGGGGTGACTTCGTATCAGGTCCACGCGTAGTTGATGCAGGCGTTAAAGCTCGTATGAAGGATGTTTTAACAGATATTCAAAAAGGTAGATTTGCAAAAGGCTGGATTTTAGAAAACCAATTAGGTCGTCCAGAGTATAATGCAATTAAGAGAGCTGAAAATGAGCATTTAATTGAAAAAGTTGGTGCAGAACTTCGCGAAATGATGCCGTTCGTAAAACCAAGAAAACCAAAGGAAGTGGTCGCTAGTGCGAAAAATTAATATCTTTGATACAACTCTTCGTGATGG
This sequence comes from Bacillus sp. (in: firmicutes), assembly GCA_012842745.1. Lineage (NCBI taxonomy): Bacteria > Bacillati > Bacillota > Bacilli > Caryophanales > Bacillaceae > Bacillus > Bacillus sp. (in: firmicutes). The sequence continues at coordinate 226,515 of DUSF01000035.1, forward strand.
TGAGCAGTCAGCAGGAATTAACTTAAACCATTCTGAAAAGATGGAAGTAGCACGTCAGCTTGAACGCTTAGGTGTAGATATTATAGAAGCCGGGTTTCCGGCTTCTTCAAAAGGTGATTTCCAGGCAGTTCAGGAAATTGCTAATACAATTCGAAATTGTTCAGTAACTGGACTTTCTCGTTCTAATGTGAAAGATATTGATATTTCATGGGATGCCCTAAAAGGGGGCGCAGAACCAAGACTCCACCTATTTCTAGCAACATCACCTATTCATATGCAATATAAGTTGAAAATGACACCAGAACAAGTTCTTGAAACAGCTGTTGCATCAGTTAAATATGCAGCTCAAAAATTTCCGATTATTCAATTCTCGTGTGAGGATGCAACTCGTAGTGAACTGCCATTCATGGCACAAGTGATTAGCGCAGTCATTGATGCTGGGGCAACAGTTATTAATATTCCTGATACAGTTGGCTATACAACACCGAAGGAATATGGACAAATCTTCACTTATTTAAAAGAGAATGTTCCGAATATTGGGAAAGCGATTCTTTCAACTCATTGTCATGATGATTTAGGGATGGCGGTAGCCAATTCATTATCAGCAGTTGAGCATGGTGCTGGTCAAGTTGAATGTACAATCAATGGGATAGGCGAAAGAGCAGGGAATGCTTCCCTAGAAGAAATCGGTGTTGCCCTTCATATCCGCAATGATTTTTATCAAGCAAAAACTGGCTTGAACCTACAACAAATTAAGAAGACTAGTACGCTAGTAAGCAAGCTTACAGGTGTAATTGTACCTCCTAATAAAGCGGTTGTTGGAAAAAATGCTTTTGCCCATGAATCTGGCATCCACCAAGATGGTGTCTTAAAAGAAAAGACAACGTATGAAATTATCTCTCCTGAACTCGTTGGTGTTGCTTCCAATGATATGGTGCTTGGCAAGCATTCAGGCCGACATGCCTTCCGTAACCGTATGGAGGAACTAGGTTATAATTTATCAACAGAAGAGGTTAATAATTTATTCGTTGCTTTTAAAGAGCTAGCAGATAAAAAGAAAGAAATTACCGATGATGATTTACTATCATTAATGTTTGAAGAAAAACTTGGAAGTGCTGTTAAGTTCTATGAGTTAAAATCACTTCAAGTTCAATATGTAACACATCAAGTAACAACAGCAACAATATCAATGACTACACCAGACGGTGTGGAAGTCCATGAGGCGTGTACTGGATCTGGTAGTGTGGAAGCCATTTATAATACACTAGAAAGAATTATCGGTTCAACAGTACGTCTTGAAGACTACCGAATTCAAGCAAATACTGGCGGAAGAGATGCATTAGCTGAAGTATTTGTAAAAATCAACTTCCAAGATATGACATCAAGTGGTAGAGGTACAGCCCAAGACGTGTTAGAAGCTTCAGCAAAGGCTTATATTAATGCTGTTAACCGAATTTTATTGCAACAGCAATATCGTGAAGAAATGCAAAATGTTGTGAAATAACTCTGAAAGGAGGAGAAGCTTTGGAAATGAAGATTGCAGTATTACCTGGAGATGGAATTGGAAAAGAAATCGTAGCAGGGGCTATTAAAGTATTAGAAGTTGTTGCTGGACAGTTTAATCATCAATTTACTTTTGAATATGGTCGCATTGGCGGCGAAGCGATTGATGTTGACGGTACGCCGCTTCCAACAGCAACAATTGACCTTTGTAAAAACAGTGACGCTATCCTTCTTGGAGCTGTAGGCGGGCCGAAATGGGATCAAAATCCACCGGCAATGCGCCCAGAAGCAGGACTTTTAGCAATCCGTAAAGAGCTAGGCCTTTTTGCTAATTTACGTCCTGTTCAAGCATTCCAAAGTCTTGCAGATGCATCGACATTAAAGAAAGAAGTTATCGATGGCGTTGATTTAATGATTGTAAGGGAATTAACGGGTGGTATTTATTTCGGTACACCACGCGAGCGAAGAGAAGAAAATGGTCAAAAGGTAGTTGTTGACACACTTTCTTATACAAATGATGAAATTGAAAGAATTATTAGGAAAGCTTTTGAACTTGCGATGATTCGCGGTAAAAAAGTATTATCTGTTGACAAAGCAAATGTACTAGAGTCTAGCCGAGTGTGGCGGGAAATTGCTAATGAAGTAGCGAAAGACTATCCAGAAGTTGAATTAGAGCATATGCTTGTTGATAACGCTGCTATGCAGTTAATTAGAAATCCGAGACAGTTTGACGTTATGGTCACTGAGAATATGTTTGGAGATATTTTAAGTGATGAAGCATCGATGTTAACTGGATCACTTGGAATGCTTTCTTCTGCAAGCCTTTCAGCTGATGGTCCTGGCCTTTATGAGCCTGCTCATGGATCAGCTCCAGACATTGCTGGCCAAAATAAAGCAAATCCATTAGCAACGATTTTATCAGCAGCGATGATGTTGAAATATTCTTTTAACATGATTGATGAAGGCAATGCAATTGAACAAGCTGTTAACCAAGTATTAGAAAAAGGCTACAGAACAGCAGATATTTCAGAAGAAAATACGCGAATTTTATCAACTACTGAAATGGTTGAACAGGTAATTAATGAAATAAGTGAAATTTGCAAAGCAAAACCGATGTCAGCCCAAGCTTAACGGCTGACATCTATTTTTAAAGAGGAGGAGAAGTATGGGGACGCCAAAAACGATCATTGAGAAGGTTTGGGAAGCACATGAGGTCGTATCTGAACAAGGAAAGCCCTCATTATTATATATCGATTTGCACCTAGTTCATGAAGTAACATCACCACAAGCATTTGAAGGCCTTCGCCTAAAAAACCGCAAACTAAGACGACCAGATTTAACATTTGCAACGATGGATCATAATGTACCAACAGATGACAAGTTTACGATTAAAGACGAAATTGCCAAAAAGCAAATTGATACTTTAAGTGAAAACTGTAAAGCATTTGGTGTAGAAATTGCAGATTTAAATAGTCCAGACCAAGGGATTGTCCATGTCATCGGTCCTGAGCTTGGTTTAACACAGCCCGGCAAAACAATCGTATGTGGGGATAGTCATACAGCGACACATGGTGCATTTGGTGCGCTAGCGTTCGGTATCGGTACTAGTGAAGTCGAGCATGTTATGGCAACGCAAACACTATGGCAAGTAAAACCAAAAACATTAAAGGTAGAAATTACCGGCAAATTACAACGAGGTGTAACCGCAAAGGATGTTATCTTAGCGTTTATTGCTAAGTATGGTGTTAATTTTGGGACAGGCCAAATTATCGAATATACTGGCGAAGCAATTCGTAGCATGACAATGGAAGAAAGAATGACGATTTGTAATATGTCAATTGAAGCGGGTGCTAAGGCGGGTTTAATCAGCCCAGATGAAACGACCATTAATTACTTGCGAGGCAGAAAATATGCACCACAAGGCGAGGAGTTTGAAAAAGCAGCGGAAAAATGGTTGGCACTTGCAACAGATGAGGGTGCAACATACGACCAATCTGTGACAATGATCGGTGAGGAAATTGCACCGCAAGTAACATGGGGTACAAACCCGTCCATGGGTATTTCCGTAAATGCGACTGTTCCATCACCAGAAGATTTCGAAAACGAATCTGACCAAAAAGCTGTTCGCCAAGCTTTAGAGTATATGGGACTTGAGCCAGGAGTGCCAATGACGGAAGTGGCTATTCAGCACGCCTTTATTGGTTCTTGTACAAACTCTCGTTTAAGCGATCTACAGGCTGCTGCCAATATCGTTAAAGGTCGCAAAGTTGCTCCAGGTGTACGTGCACTAGTTGTTCCAGGCTCACAAAAGGTAAAAATCCAAGCAGAAGCAGAAGGGTTAGATAAAATTTTCCTTGATGCTGGTTTTGAATGGCGTGAAGCAGGCTGCAGTATGTGTCTAGGTATGAATCCTGATACAGTACCTGAGAAGGAGCGTTGTGCTTCAACATCTAACCGCAATTTTGAAGGACGTCAAGGAAAAGGGGCAAGAACACATCTTGTCAGCCCAGAAATGGCTGCTGCTGCAGCGATTGCCGGACATTTTGTTGATGTACGTACCTTTTTGAAAGAAACAGTGAAGTAGAGGCGAAAGGAGGATTTTAGAAATGGAAGCAATTGTACTTCATACAGGAAAAGTAGCTGGTCTTGACCGTGTCAATGTTGATACAGACCAAATTATTCCAAAGCAATTTTTAAAACGAATTGAAAGAACAGGATTTGGACAATTTTTATTCTTTGATTGGCGTTTTAATAACGATGGAACAGAAAATGAAAGCTTCGAATTAAATCGCCCAGAAAATAAAGGTGCTTCAATTCTTGTAGCTGGCCAAAACTTTGGCTGCGGTTCTTCAAGAGAGCATGCTCCTTGGGCATTAAATGACTACGGTTTCCAAGTTGTGATTGCGCCATCGTTTGCCGATATTTTTTATAACAACTGCTTAAAAAATGGCATGTTACCAATCCGCTTAGAAGAAACAGTCGTAAAAGAATTATTACAAAAAGCAAATGCCGCAGATTTTGAATTAACAGTCGATCTTAAAAACCAAGTAGTTATGGATGGGGACAAGCGATATTCATTCGAAATCGACCCATATTGGAAAGAACTGCTGCTAAATGGCTGGGATGAAATTGATGTAACATTAAAATATGCTGATGCAATTTCTGTTTATGAAGCAAAATAGAAGGAAGCAGGGGACGATTCTCCTGCTTCCTTTTGTGTGCTTTGCAGGAAGCAGGAGAACATGCTAAACTAAAAAGCAAAATAATAGCTAGCATCGGGGCGATTTTTATGAAAAAAAAGAATGGAAATTCGAACAGCAAGATCATCCCCTTTCCTAACCTGGAAAATCGCCTCTTAGATAAAGGGATGGAGGCACTTAAGGAAAAGCGTTACAAAGAGGCGTTGCAAATTTTAAATCAATTCACCTCCTACAACAAAAATTATCCAGAAGTCGAAGTGGGAATCGCTGTTTGCTTATTAGAGCTTGGCTTATATGAAGATGCAAAGGAAAAGTGCGAACGTCTATTGAAACAAGATATTGGCGATTATTTTAATGTTCTCGAAATTTACATTACAATTTTAATTCAGCTTAGTGAATATGATGAAGTAGTATCCATTTTAGAAGTGCTTTTTGAAGAAGAAAAAATCCCGGCCAATCATGCAAAAGAATTGTTTCATTTGTTGGAATTCGCAAGAAAAAGCAGCGATAATAAAATGGGTGTTGTTCGTCATAATGAAACAACAGCAGATGTAGAGAAGCTAGGATGTCAACTTGTTAACGGCAATATAAATGAACAGATGCAAGCTATTCAAAACATGAGAACAGCAGGAACTATTACTGAAATAATCGGTGATATAAAAAAAGTACTATTAGATCCTCGTGCCCATCCGATTGTTCAGTCAACGGCACTGCAATTACTAATGGAAAAAGAGATAAAAGCTAGCGTTGTAGTGAAGAAATTGAATCGTACTATAAAGGTGAATCCTAGCACTCTTTTGAATATTTTTGAAGAGCCCTTTACGATTCAGGTTTTAAATCAATTAGAGGATGTGTTGGGCCATGAAAATCCAACACTGTTCGAAGCGGTGAAAGAAGCTTGGGAACGGTTTTTATTTGTTTTATTTCCGCTACAACCAGAGCCATTAGAAGTTATCGTTTGGGCGGGTGCATTACATAAATTTGGCCATCAGTTATTTGGAATGGATCTTTCCGACAGTGAAATAGAGGACCATTACGGTGTAGATATAGCTGAAATTAACAGAGCTATTCAACAAATTATGGAAGTGGACACAATCTTTCCATAAAAGAATCTACACAATTATTGTAACTTCTATTTTCTATAGTGTATAATGTAATGGTTATAATAGTGTCTTTTATACATAACTGATCCTTTTCGGTAACATGATTTACAGAGGAACAAGTTTTAAATTTGTAAAAAGATTATTTATAAAAAGAGAATTAATTTTGTTGGAGGGAAATATACATGTCTGCAAAATGGGAAAAGTTAGAAGGTAACCAAGGTATCTTAACAATTGAAGTTGATGCCCAAGAAGTTGACCAAGCATTAGATCAAGCGTTTAAGAAGGTTGTTAATAAAGTTAATGTACCAGGCTTCCGTAAAGGAAAAGTACCTCGCAAAATGTTCGAACAACGTTTTGGTGTTGAGGCACTTTATCAAGATGCTTTGGATATTATGCTGCCAAATGCATATGGTAAAGCAGTTGATGAAACTGGGATTGAGCCAGTTGACTATCCGGAAATTGACGTAAAACAAATCGAAAAAGGAAAGAACATGATTTTTACGGCAACAGTAACTGTCAAGCCAGAAGTACAATTAGGCGAATATAAAGGTCTTGAGGTTCAAGAACAAGATACAACTGTCACAGACGAAGATGTGGATGCAGAATTAAAAAGTCAGCAAGAAAGAAATGCTGAATTAGTAGTAAAAGAAAATGGTGAAGTTGAAAACGGTGATACAGTAGTAATCGATTTTGAAGGCTTTGTTGATGGGGAAGCATTTGATGGCGGTCAAGCAGACAACTATAGTTTAATAATCGGTTCTGGTCAATTTATTCCAGGCTTTGAAGACCAAATTGTTGGCATGAAAGCTGGCGAAGAAAAGGATGTAAATGTAACATTCCCAGAAGAATATCATGCCCCTGATTTAGCAGGAAAACCTGCTGTATTCAAAGTAAATCTTCATGAAATTAAATACAAAGAGCTTCCAGAGTTAGATGATGAATTCGCAAAAGATGTTGATGATGAAGTTGAAACTTTAGCTGAATTAAAAGCTAAGCTAAAAGACCAGCTTCAAAAAGATAAAGAGCATCATGCAAAGCATGCAAAAGAAGATGCTGCTGTTGAAAAAGCAGTTGAAAATGCAACTGTTGATATTCCAGAAGCAATGATTAAATCTGAAATCGAACGGATGTTGAAAGAATTCGAACAACGTCTACAAATGCAAGGTTTAAATTTACAGCTTTATTACCAATTCTCTGGTCAAGGCGAAGGAGCGCTGCGTGAGCAAATGAAAGCCGATGCAGAAAAACGAGTAAAAACTAGCCTTGTATTAGAAGCAATCATTGCTGCAGAAAATATTGAAGTATCTGAAGATGATATTAACGCAGAATATGAAAACATTGCGAATATGTATCAGACATCTGTCGAAGATGTTAAGAAGATGTTTGGCGCGAACAATTATGTAGCAGAAGATTTAAAAATCAAAAAAGCAATTGATTTCCTTGTCGAGAATAGCAAGGCTATTGCATAATATAGAACTACTAAAAACAAGGCGCGAGCTAATCGTGCCTTGTTTTACAATCTCTAATCAAATTTTGAATAATGCTTTTTAATACTAATCTCCACCAAAAATGGTTATAATAATGAAAAAAAGAGAGGAGATATATAGCATAGTTTACTATACAGTTTTCGTAAACACATACATATCATAATAATAGCAATACATAACGAAAGGCATATCATTACCTGTTTTGTACCATAATGTGTTAAAATTTAAGAACATAATGAATTGAAAAATTGCAGTAAAAAATTACAGCATTGACTGAACGGTTATGAAAGAAAGTTTGGGGTGAATATATGTTTAAATTTAATGATGAAAAAGGGCAATTGAAATGCTCTTTTTGTGGGAAAACCCAGGATCAAGTTCGAAAGCTTGTCGCTGGCCCAGGTGTATATATATGTGATGAATGTATTGAGCTTTGCACAGAAATTGTCGAGGAAGAGCTTGGCTCTGAGGAAGAAGTTGAATTTAAAGATGTGCCAAAGCCAAGGGAAATTCGCGAAATTCTTAATGATTATGTAATTGGACAGGAAGCGGCGAAAAAGTCATTGTCTGTTGCCGTTTATAACCATTACAAGCGTATCAATTCCAATAGTAAGATTGATGATGTCGAGCTTTCAAAAAGTAATATTGTTATGATTGGCCCAACTGGTAGCGGGAAAACATTGCTTGCACAAACATTAGCAAGAATTTTAAATGTACCGTTTGCCATCGCTGATGCAACATCCTTAACAGAGGCAGGCTATGTAGGAGAAGACGTTGAAAACATCTTGCTGAAATTAATTCAGGCTGCAGATTATGATGTTGAGAAAGCAGAAAAGGGTATTATTTACATTGATGAAATTGATAAAGTGGCTCGTAAATCGGAAAATCCATCAATTACTCGTGATGTATCAGGTGAAGGTGTGCAGCAAGCCCTTTTGAAAATTTTAGAAGGCACAGTTGCCAGCGTTCCTCCGCAAGGTGGACGCAAGCATCCACATCAAGAATTCATTCAAATTGATACAACGAATATTTTATTCATTTGCGGCGGAGCATTTGATGGCATTGAGCAAATTATTAAAAGACGTTTAGGTAAAAAGATTATCGGTTTTGGTACAGACTCTAAACAGGAAGAAATTCCACAAAAGGAATTACTTTCTAAAGTATTGCCAGAAGACCTGCTCCGTTTTGGTTTAATACCAGAATTTATTGGTCGCTTACCAGTTATGGCAACGTTAGAACAGCTAGATGAGGAAGCTCTTGTGGAAATTTTAACGAAGCCGAAAAATGCGTTGATAAAACAATATCAAAAAATGCTTGAATTGGATAATGTGGAGCTTGAATTTGAGGAAGATGCATTAAAGGAAATAGCGAAACGTGCAATCGAGAGAAAAACCGGAGCACGGGGATTGCGCTCCATTATTGAGAGTATTATGCTCGATGTCATGTATGACCTTCCATCAAGAGATGATATTGATAAATGCGCAATTACAGCAAAAACAGTACGTAATGAAGAAGGCGCGCGTCTACATTTGAAAGATGGCAATGTCATCGAATTTGATAATAAAAAAGAAACACCACGAGAAAGTGCATAAAAAAAGAGGTTGTCCTGATCTAGCAGGCAGCCTCTTTTTTTATAAAAATATACGTTCAGATTCACATTATTTTCCACCTTGTTTTTAAATAGCAAATTTGTTTATTGCGGCTTCTGCACGGAGATACTAACAATTAAATAGAAATACATAACTAACATAAAGTGCAGGAGGTAAAACATGGATTGGACATCTATTGCTTTGTTCGTTCAACTTTTCTTCGGTATCGTAATCGGGCTTTATTTCTGGAATCTTTTGCGCAATCAACGCACCCAAAAGGTTTCAATTGATAGAGAATCAAAAAAAGAAATGGAAGAACTCCAGAAACTTCGTTCGATATCATTATCCGAACCACTTGCAGAGAAGGTAAGACCAACATCGTTCAAAGATGTGATTGGCCAGGAAGATGGAATAAGAGCTTTACGTGCAGCGATTTGTGGCCCTAACCCACAGCATGTCATCATTTATGGTCCCCCCGGTGTTGGAAAAACAGCAGCAGCGAGATTAGTTCTTGATGAAGCGAAAAAACAAAGACAAACACCGTTTAAAGAGGATGCTGTTTTCATTGAATTGGACGCAACAACGGCTAGGTTTGACGAACGCGGGATTGCGGACCCATTAATCGGTTCTGTTCATGATCCAATTTATCAAGGCGCTGGGGCGATGGGACAAGCAGGTATTCCGCAGCCTAAGCAAGGTGCAGTTACAAATGCGCATGGTGGCATTCTTTTTATAGATGAAATTGGTGAACTTCATCCTATTCAAATGAACAAGTTGTTGAAGGTGCTTGAGGATCGGAAAGTATTTTTGGAAAGTGCCTACTATAGTGCGGAAAATCAGCAAATTCCGATCCATATTCATGATATTTTCAAAAATGGTTTACCTGCAGATTTTCGAATGATAGGGGCGACGACAAGAACACCTGAAGAAATCCCCCCTGCCATTCGCTCGAGATGTATGGAAGTGTTTTTTCGTGAATTAGATCCCGAAGAAATTGCCAAAGTTGCTAGAAATGCGGCTAATAAAATAAAATTAGCAGTTTCTGATGCAGGGATTGAAATTGTTGCAAAATATGCGAAGAATGGCCGCGAAGCGGTTAATTTAATGCAAATTGCAGCGGGTCTAGCTATATCTGAGAATAAAAATGAAATATCGGAAAGAGAAATTGAATGGGTCATCCATTCGAGCCAATTGTCCCCCCGCTATGAAAAGAAAATTCATGAGGCACCAAAGGTTGGTCTAGTCAATGGTTTAGCAGTATTTGGACCAAATATGGGCGCCTTGTTAGAAATTGAGGTATCTGTTATTCCAGCCCAGGATAAAGGGGGCATTAATATTACAGGAATTGTTGAAGAAGAAAGTATTGGTGGTCAAGGGAAATCAATTAGACGTAAAAGCATGGCAAAAGGATCAATTGAAAATGTTGTCACAGTGTTACGTTCAATGGGTGTAAAAGCAGCAGATTATGATATTCATGTTAATTTCCCTGGCGGTGTACCAGTTGATGGCCCATCTGCCGGCGTGGCCATGGCAACGGCTGTTTTCTCAGCTATTCATAAACAAACTGTTGAACATACAATCGCTTTTACTGGAGAAATCAGTGTCCATGGAAATGTGAAGCCAGTAGGTGGTGTCGTTGCGAAGGTAAGGGCAGCTAAAAAAGCAGGTGCAAAAAAAGTGTTTATTCCGAAGGAAAACTACCAAAGCATTCTTGATGAATTTGAAGGCATCGAAGTTGTACCTGTTAATCATTTGAACGAAGTGTTTACAGTTGTATTTCCACACTTTTTTGAAAATCAAGATGATCAAGAACGATATGGCGAAGCAGTACCAGCTGTAGGAGTAGAATTAAATCCTCCGCCTGCATCGATTTGAAGGGGTCAGATTCCTCTCCTGTATTTTTCGCAGGGGAGGGGTCAGCCTCTTTTTTCTAAATTGCGGCATATCCATAGACAATTATTCGTTAAATAAGATAGAATTGTAAAAAGATACAAAGGTAGCAGTTTCACATTTGGAGGTAAAGTTAAATGACGAAAAATACAGAGATGATCGTCCCCCTCCTTCCGTTGCGTGGTTTACTTGTATATCCAACGATGGTGCTTCATTTGGATGTCGGGCGAGAAAAGTCAGTACAGGCACTTGAAAAGGCTATGGTGGATGATCATCTAATCGTACTGGCTACTCAAAAAGAAGTAGGAATTAATGACCCAGCGGAAGAGGATATTTTCGAAGTAGGAACCTTATCAAAAGTTAAACAAATGCTTAGGCTTCCGAATGGTACGATTCGAATCCTTGTTGAAGGCATAAATCGAGCAAAGATTTTACAATATATTCAGGATGAAGAAACACTATTAGTGAAAGTTGAAAAGATAGAAGAGCCTGAAGATGCTAATTCAGAAGAAAGAGCATTAATGAGGACCTTGCTTAGTCAATTCGAACAATACATAAAATTATCAAAAAAAGTCACGACAGAAACTTTTGCATCTGTCGCGGATATTCAGGGTCCGGGAAGGATGGCCGACATTATTGCATCAAATTTGTCTTTACAAATAAAAGAAAAGCAAGAAATTTTGGAGACGTTAGATGTCAAAGATCGCCTTGAAAAAATGATTGTTTTAATCAATAACGAAAAAGAAATTTTGAACCTCGAAAAGAAAATAGGCCAACGAGTGAAGCGGTCAATCGAACGGACACAAAAGGAATATTATCTTCGCGAGCAAATGAAAGCCATTCAAAAAGAATTAGGTGATAAAGAAGGAAAACTTGGTGAAGTTGAAACATTCAGGGAGAAAATCGAAAATGCCCAAATGCCTGAGCGTGTTAAAGAAACAGTATTAAAAGAGCTGGAGCGGTTTGAGAAAATCCCAGCAAGCTCAGCTGAAAGTTCAGTCATCCGCACTTATATTGATTGGCTCATTGCACTGCCATGGCATAAGGAAACGGTTGATAACTTGGATATTTATAATGCCGAAACAGTATTGGATGCTGACCACTATGGTTTAGAAAAGGTAAAAGAGCGGGTGTTGGAATATTTAGCTGTCCAAAAGCTGACGAAATCATTAAAAGGCCCGATTCTTTGTTTAGTTGGACCACCAGGTGTTGGAAAAACCTCATTAGCTCGTTCAATTGCCAAGGCTTTAGGTAGAAGTTTCGTGCGTATTTCCCTTGGTGGGGTTCGTGATGAAGCGGAAATTCGTGGCCACCGTAGAACGTATGTAGGAGCGATGCCAGGAAGAATTATTCAAGGCATGAAAAAAGCCGGTACAATAAATCCTTTGTTTTTATTAGATGAAATTGATAAAATGGCAAATGATTTTCGTGGCGATCCTTCATCAGCGATGTTAGAGGTGTTGGACCCGGAACAAAATGCGAATTTCAGCGACCATTATATCGAAGAAGCATACGATTTGTCCAAGGTCATGTTTATTGCAACAGCTAATAATATCGGTACAATTCCAGGCCCTTTGCGTGACCGTATGGAAATCATTTCTATTGCAGGCTATACAGAAGTAGAAAAACTCCATATTGCTAAGGATCATTTATTACCAAAACAAGTAAAAGCACATGGACTAGAAAAAGGAAAATTACAAATCCGAGATGATGCTTTATTAAAAGTTATCCGTACATATACTCGCGAAGCTGGTGTCCGTGGTTTGGAACGGCAAATTGCTAATTTGTGCAGAAAAGCGGCGAAAATTATTGTTACTGATGAACAACGGAAAAGAATCATCATTACAGAAAAAAACCTTGAAGACTTTCTAGGAAAACCGCGCTTTCGCTATGGACATGCGGAGCTTCAAAATCAAGTCGGGGCGGCCACAGGACTTGCCTATACAACGGTCGGCGGGGATACATTATCAATTGAGGTATCCGTTATACCTGGAAAAGGTAGATTAACATTGACTGGGAAACTAGGCGATGTGATGAAAGAATCGGCTCAAGCTGCCTTTAGTTACATTCGTTCAAGAGCAAGTGAACTCAAAATTGACCCTGATTTTCATGAGAAAAATGATATTCATATTCATGTTCCAGAAGGGGCAATTCCGAAGGATGGACCTTCAGCAGGGATTACGATGGCAACCGCACTTGTATCGGCATTAACAGGCCTTGCTGTCCGTAAAGAAGTCGGAATGACTGGGGAAATTACGCTTAGAGGAAGAGTGTTGCCGATTGGTGGCTTAAAGGAAAAATCATTGGCCGCTCACCGTGCGGGGTTAAAAACGATTATAATTCCTAAAGAAAATGAAAAGGATTTAGAGGACATCCCTGAAAGTGTTAGAAATGACCTTACGTTTATACTAGTTGAGCACTTGGATGAAGTGTTAAAACATGCTTTAACAGGAGAGGGAAAATGAAGGTAACAAAAGCAGAGATCGTAATCAGTGCTGTAAAGCCTGAACAATATCCAAATGACGCAATGCCAAACTTTGCTTTAGCAGGACGTTCTAATGTTGGAAAATCTTCTTTCATTAATAAAATGCTAAACCGTAAAAACTTAGCAAGAACATCATCCAAACCTGGGAAAACACAAACATTAAATTTTTATAATATTAATGATGCCCTTTATTTTGTCGATGTTCCTGGCTATGGGTTTGCAAAGGTTTCGAAAAAAGATCGCGAAGCCTGGGGGAAAATGATCGAAACGTATTTAACAACAAGCGATAAGCTTCGAGCTGTAATCCAAATAGTCGATAGTAGGCACAAGCCGACAGAAGACGATAAATTAATGTACAGCTTTTGCAAGCATTATGAAATTCCTGTGATTCTTATTGCTACGAAAGCCGATAAAATACCAAAAGGCAAATGGGATAAGCATTTAAAAATTATTAAAGAAACATTGGATGTTGACCCAAATGACAGAGTGATTGTTTTTTCATCTGAAACGGGCAAGGGCAAAGACGAAGCCTGGGCAGCAATTCAATATTATATGTAAGGAAGCAGGGGATGGTTCCCCTGCCTCCGCATATCTTGCTATTTCTTATAGAGTACATACACCCCTAGGGCAATCAAAACAACCGGCCAAAAATTTACCAACCATCCTACTGCTTCACCAATATATCTCATCCAACCAATCACACCGTCATAAAATAACCCTAACAGTGAAATAACTAATAATAATATACCTACTATTTTTTTATGTCGAAGGACGAATGCAACCCCAATAATTAATGTATAAATAGCCCAATGCTCAGGCCAAAAAGAAAAAAGCTCCCGCCCATGAAAATGAATACCAAGCCCCGTTAAGATGACACCGGGAAATATACTTTGTTTTTCTTTTGCAACATAGGCTTGTAATAGGAAGGCAATTCCGAGCATTAATATTAATGTAGGCCATGTAAAAATATTATCCAAAATGGGTATGTTTAGTTGGTCCATTAAAAAGTAAACACCTAAACCAATTAACATAATACCTAGAAAAAAGCTTTGTTTTTTCATAATGGAAAACAACACACTCCTGTTAATAAACTGTCATGTACTTGATTAATCGCATTTCTTTTTGTTAAGATATTTTTAGAACTATGAATATGTCGAGATTTAGCTTTTGGTTACTTTTGGTTGCAGTATGAATTAATGATATCATAACGTTTTCATATACTGTTCATAATTTTTCAGTAAAATTTCATCAATATATGCTATTATAATTATATTGGTATTTTTTCGACAAGAAACTACACTTGTTGATTGATTATAAATGCGGGGTGGAGTAATAATGCATGTTCTAAAAATAGGTTTGAATTATAAAACGGCCCCAGTGGAAATAAGAGAAAAACTAACATTTGATCCTTCTACGATGCAAGAAGCTCATCTAAAGCTAAGAGAGCAAAAAAGCGTCCTAGAAGATGTCATCATTTCTACTTGTAACCGAACGGAGATTTATGCTGTAGTTGAGCAAATTCATACCGGCCGGTATTATGTCATGGCCTTTTTGGCAGACTGGTTTAATTGTGAAATCGATGATTTCGCCCCATACTTATCGATATATGAAAATGAAGAAGCAATAGAACATTTATTTCGCGTTACATGTGGTTTAGATTCTATGGTATTAGGCGAAACGCAAATTCTTGGACAAGTCCGCGACAGCTTTTTGCTTGCCCAAGAAATGAAAACGACAGGGACTATTTTTAATGAACTGTTTAAAGAAGCAATTACTTTAGCAAAGAAGGCTCATAATGAAACGGAGATCGGCGAAAATGCTGTTTCAGTGAGCTATGCTGCGGTAGAGCTGGCCAAGAAAATTTTTGGAAATCTTGAAAATAAGCATGTTGTCATAGTTGGCGCTGGTAAGATGGGGGAACTCGCTGCCAAAAATCTTCACGGCAGTGGTGCTCATCATATTACAGTAATTAACCGCACTTTTGAAAAAGCAGAGGAATTAGCAAACCGCTTCAATGGACAGGCACAGTCTATTGAAGAGTTAGCGCAGGTCCTTGTTGATGCTGATATTTTAATTAGCTCGACAGGCTCAAAAGATTTTGTAATTACAAAAGAAATGGTGGCCAATGTTGAAAAAAGACGGAAAGGTCGTCCGTTGTTTATGGTTGATATTGCAGTTCCGCGTGACCTTGACCCTGCTCTTGATGAGCTTGAAAATGTGTTCTTATATGATATCGATGATCTCCAAGGTGTTGTCGATGCGAATTTAGCGGAGCGTGAGAAAGCGGCCGCTATAATTAGTAAAATGATCGAGGTGCAAATGGCAGAATTCCAAACATGGCTTGGTACTTTAGGAGTTGTTCCAATCATTTCAGCCCTAAGGAAACGCGCACTTGCAATCCAAGCAGAAACGATGAATAGCATCGAAAGAAAAATGCCTAATTTAACTGACCGTGAAAAGCGATTATTAAATAAACATACAAAGAGCATTATTAACCAACTTCTTCGAGAGCCCATCAATAATGCCAAGGAATTGGCTGCACAACCAAATGCGGAAGAATCTTTAAAGCTATTTATGAAGATATTTGATATTGGAGAAGATGTTCAAGAGGAAATCAATGCACAAAAGGAACAGGAAAAAGTTGTCATACCCATTGAACGGGAAAAACAATGGTCCTATTCGGTAAAGAATATTTAACTGTATTCAGCCTCTAAAAAGAACAATCTTAGAGAGGATTCAAAGGATGCATACCTTTCAATTTGGTTGGATTTATGATGTTACGATAATAGTATACGCATGTAGTGTTTTAGGCTATTTTATAGATTTTTTACAAAACAACCGGAAGGCAAATAGAACTGCCTTCTGGTTGCTTGCTATTGTATGGGTTTTGCAATCTGTTTTTTTAGTTTCAAGAATGGTGGAAATGGGGCGGTTCCCCATCCTTACGATAGCGGAAGGCCTTTATTTTTATACATGGGTATTAGTGTCATTTTCACTCATTATTAATAAAGTGTTTCGAATTGACTTTATTGTTTTTTTTACAAATGTACTAGGTTTCATTATTATGACCCTGCATTTATTTGCCCCTGTGGAATATAAGCCTGACGTATTAGCAGCGCAGCTTATGTCTGAGTTATTAGTGATTCACATCACTATAGCGATTATTTCATACGGCGCTTTTTCTCTCTCTGCTATTTTTTCCATGATGTATGTCTTGCAATATCATATGATCAAGAAAAAAAAATGGGGCAGACGCTTGCGGCGCTTAGGTGATTTATCGAAGCTTGATCGGCTTTCATTTAGCTTTAACATGAGCGGGGTTCCCCTCTTGTTAATATCACTTATATTAGGGGTCATTTGGGCGTATATTTCAATCGACGATTTTAAATGGTATGATGCGAAGGCCGTCGGGTCCTTCACTGTTTTACTAGCATATAGCGTTTATTTATATGTTCGAGTTGCGAAAGGGCTTCAAGGGAAAACGGTAGCACTATGGAATCTAGCGGCTTTTCTTATTCTTTTAGCAAACTTTTTTTTATCTAGTAGTTTATCACGTTTTCACTTTTGGTATGGTTAATATAGATATTATAAATGGAGGAAAAATATAGAATGCGAAAAATCATTGTAGGTTCGAGACAGAGTAAGCTTGCTTTAACACAGACAAACTGGTTTATCGAGCAAATGAAAGGCTTAGGGCTTCCATTTGAATTTGAGGTAAAAAAGATTGTGACAAAAGGTGATAAAATTCTTGATGTGACCCTTTCTAAAGTTGGTGGAAAAGGACTTTTTGTCAAAGAAATAGAACAAGCCATGTTGGATAAAGAAATTGATATGGCTGTCCATAGCATGAAGGATATGCCTGCCGTTTTGCCAGAGGGCTTTACAATTGGTTGTATTCCAGCTCGCAAAGACCATCGTGATGCTTTTATATCAAAGGGGCATGTGAAGTTAAAAGACTTACCTTCAGGTAGCGTTATTGGGACAAGCAGCCTTAGGAGGGGTGCCCAGCTGTTGGCATATCGTCCTGATTTGAACATCAAGTGGATTCGCGGCAATATAGATACTCGTTTAGCAAAGTTAAATGATCCCGCTGAAGGCTTCGATGCGATTATTTTAGCGGCTGCAGGGCTTATCCGCATGGGCTGGAGCGATGATACGGTAACAGAATATTTAGATATTGATGTCTCAGTACCAGCAATTGGCCAAGGGGCGCTAGCGATTGAATGTCGCGAAGATGATAGAGAAGTATTGGACCTTTTACTTAAATTACAAGACGAGAATACAGCAAAAGCAGTCGAGGCCGAGCGAGTATTCCTACATAAAATGGAAGGTGGCTGTCAAGTACCGATTGCTGGCTTTGCGGAAGTGTTGGAAGATGGAAGAATCAAACTTATTGCACTTGTCGCTTCACCTGATGGAAAAACAATTTTGAAAGAAGAGTTGGTTGGAACGGATGCCAAAAGTCTTGGTGAAGAAGCGGCGCATCGCTTAACCGAAAAAGGGGCAAAGGACATTATTGAAGCGGTCCAAAAGGAGAATGATCGATAATGCCTGCTAGTAGCAGCCCCCTTCAAGGTAAGCGTATTTTAGTAACACGCGCGAAGGAGCAGGCGGTATCTTTTTCAGAAAAAATCGCTGAGCTTGGGGGAATTCCAATTGAAATTCCTTTAATTAAAATCCAGCCGCCTAAAAATACGGAGTTAATCAAACGAACACTGGAAAACATCTTGGCTTATGATTGGCTCGTATTGACAAGTGTCAATGGTGTTCACTATTTTTTTGATTTTCTTAAAAAATTTAACATTAGCTTTGACAAGGAAGCGTCTATGTGGCCGAAAATAGCGGTTGTTGGTAAAAAGACGTTAGAGGCCTTGGAAGAAAAGGGCTACACTGCGGACCTAATCCCTGAGAAATTTGTTGCTGAGGATTTATTGGAAAAGCTGGTTGAAACCGTTGTCGCAGGTGAGACGCTCTTATTAGCAAGAGGGAATCTTGGCAGATTACTTTTACCAGAAAAGTTGGCTGAAATCGGGATAAAAGTGGATGACTTAGTCATCTATGAAACGGTCTTAAATATGGAGAAGCAAATGGAGCTTTTACATTTATTAAAAAACCACTCTATAGATATGATTACATTTACAAGCTCTAGTACAGTAACAAATTTTGTAGCGCTTTTGCAAGGGACAAACTGGCAAGATTGGATGGATGATGTCCAAATTGTTTGTATCGGACCAATTACGGAAAATACAGCTTTAGAAGCGGGAATAAAAGTGGACATTGTGGCCGAGGAATACACGATTGCAGGGCTTATTGATGCCATCATCAACCGTTAGGAGGGGTCCGAGACCCCATAGTAAAAAAGGAGGTACAATTTTAATGAATGATTTAAATTTCAAACGTCATCGCCGCCTACGGGCTAGTGAAGGCATTCGGTCAATGGTACGGGAAACTTATGTGCGAAAAGAAGATCTCATTTATCCGATTTTTGTAATTGAAGGAAATGATATTAAAAATGAAGTTCCATCAATGCCAGGCGTTTACCAGATATCATTAGATAATCTTGATGAAGAGGTGCAAACGGTTGTAAAACTTGGCATTCCATCGATTATTTTATTCGGGATCCCGACCGAAAAAGATGATGTAGGTACAGGTGCATATCATAACCACGGGATTGTGCAAGAGGCAACAAGACAAGTGAAAGAAAAGTATCCTGAATTGATTGTGATTGCCGATACATGCTTATGTGAATTTACGAATCATGGTCATTGTGGTGTCATTGAAGAAGGTGATATTTTAAATGACCCATCGTTAAAATTGTTAACAAAAACAGCTATCAGCCAGGCTGAAGCAGGCGCAGATATTATCGCACCGTCAAATATGATGGATGGCTTTGTAGCTGCAATCCGAAAAGGCTTAGATGAAGCTGGCTATGAGCATATTCCAATTATGTCTTATGCGGTTAAATATGCTTCCGCTTTCTATGGGCCATTCCGTGATGCGGCTGGAAGCGCACCACAATTTGGTGATCGCAAAACATATCAAATGGATCCAGCCAATCGCTTGGAAGCACTTCGTGAAGCTGAGTCTGACCTTGAAGAAGGAGCGGATTTCCTAATGGTGAAGCCAGCGCTATCTTATTTGGATGTAATACGTGAGGTGAAGGACCGCTATAACGCTCCAATGGTAGCCTATAATGTGAGCGGGGAGTATGCGATGGTGAAAGCAGCCGCACAAAACGGCTGGATTGATGAAAAGAGAATTGTGCTTGAATTATTAACAAGCATGAAACGTGCAGGCGCAGACCTTATTATTACTTATTTTGCAAAAGATGTAGCTGCATGGTTGAATGAAGAAAAGTAGGAGTGATAGGATGAGAAGCTTTGAAAAATCGAAAGCAGCATTCAGTGAAGCTGTCCGTGTTATGCCTGGCGGAGTCAACAGTCCTGTTAGAGCATTTAAATCAGTTCAGATGGACCCAATTTTTATGGAACGCGGCAAAGGCTCAAAGCTGTATGATATTGATGGAAATGAATATATTGATTACGTCCTTTCTTGGGGGCCGTTAATCCTTGGTCATGCCTATGATGAAATAGTCGAAGAGCTTAAAAAGGTAACAGAAAGCGGGACAAGCTTCGGAGCTCCAACAGAACTTGAGACAAAGCTGGCTCAACTTGTCATTGACCGTGTTCCATCGATAGAGGTTGTGCGCATGGTCAATTCAGGTACGGAGGCAACGATGAGCGCCCTTCGTCTTGCCCGTGGTTTCACTGGCCGCAATTTGATTATGAAGTTTGAAGGCTGCTATCACGGTCATGGCGATTCTTTATTAATTAAAGCTGGCTCAGGTGTTGCTACGTTAGGACTACCTGACAGCCCTGGTGTACCAGAATCAATCGCAAAAAATACAATCACAGTTCCTTATAATGATCTTGAGAGTGTTCAGTACGCCTTTGAGCAATATGGCAAAGACATTGCAGCTGTTATCGTTGAGCCTGTTGCTGGAAATATGGGATTTGTAAAGCCCTTACCTGGATTTTTAGAAGGTCTCCGTGAAATTACAGAAAAGAATGGAACATTATTAATTTTTGATGAGGTTATGACGGGTTTCCGCGTCGGCTATAATTGTGCCCAAGGATATTTTGGCATCACACCGGATTTAACTTGTTTAGGAAAAGTAATCGGTGGTGGGCTTCCTGTTGGTGCATACGGTGGCAAGGCTGAAATCATGAATCAAATTGCGCCAAGCGGCCCTATTTATCAAGCAGGGACATTATCAGGCAACCCATTAGCGATGACAGCCGGTTATGAAACATTATCACGTTTAACACCAGAAACATATGCGGAGTTTGATAAAAAGGTTGCCCGCCTTTTAGAAGGTATAAAACGTGCTGCTGAAAAATATGAAATCCCTCATTATTGTGATGGTGTAGGGGCGATGCTAGGCTTCTTCTTCACAAATGAAAAAGTAGTTAATTTTGAAACAGCGAAGACTTCAGATTTGGATTTATTCGCGAAATACTACCGAGAAATGATTGAACAAGGTGTATTTTTACCGCCTTCACAGTTCGAAGCTTATTTTTTATCTACGGCACATACTGACGAGGATATTGAAAAAACAATTGCCGCGGCAGAAGAAGCTTTTGCAAAATTAAAATAAAAATGTAGAAGACTTTGCCTGCCAGCGCAATTTTTGCTGGCAGGCATTTTTTTGAGGAAATATTGAATTCGTGGATATAATTTGAATTTCGTGGATAAAGCACCTGAATTCGTGGATATAATTTGAATTTCGTGGATAAAGCACCTGAATTCGTGGATATAATTTAAATTTCGTGGATAAAGCACCAAATTTCAAAATGCCCATTTGTTAATCCGAAAATAATTCGCATAAATACGCTGGTCCCTACATAAATCTGTAATGTCATAGTAAAATTATGGTTTCGAAAGGTGATGCTACTTTTTGAATAACCTCTAAACAAGAAGGGGGAGAAAGTTCATTGACATTCAATCAAACATCTTCTATTCGGTTTTCGGTAGAAGAATCTGTATGGTTTAAAAAGGGACAGGAAGTGTCAGATGTAGTTTCTATGTCATTAGATCCTGAAATTTCAGTACAAGAACATGATAATTATATATCAATACGAGGGTCATTAGTACTATCTGGAGAGTATCATCCACATGCTGGTGAACAAGAGGACGAAAATATTTTTTCACTTCGTGATACAGCTATATATAGAACAGTGGACGAGGTTGTCGAAAATGAAGGCAATATTCATAGTATGAAACACCGTTTTCCGATTGACATAACGATTCCGGCCAATCGAATTCGTAGTCTTGATGATGTATATGTGCTTATAGAAGCATTTGATTATGAAATACCCGAGCGCGGCAGATTGGAGTTAAAAGCGGATCTATGTATTAGCGGTATTACGAATGAAAGGGAATCTTCAGCGGCTGAACGAAAACAAGATACAAATGCGCAAAATGCACTAAACGAGCAACAAGCTAGTGAGGATTACAATGTTAATGATATTGGCCTAGTCGAGGCTGAACGACAAGTAGAAGTTCCAATTGCTAATCAATACGAGGCAAATAATGGATCGTTAGTAGCTTCCTATGAACGCGAATTTGAAAATAGTGCTGAGTATAAGTTCCCATCATTTTCAACGGAGGTCCGCAAAGAGGATATAGTGGAGGAGAATGCAGCAGATCTCAGGGATGAAGTAACAGGGGAGGTTGAAGTTAACCAAAATTTTGAAGACGTTTTAGAGGATCGACTAGCTGAAACGGAGGCCGAAGTAATAGATGAACCAGAATTAGAGGTGCCCGTTAACATTTTTCCCAAAAAACTTTCACCGAACATCGGAATGAAAGGCCGTTCCGAGCAAACAGAACAAGGCTGGAATCCAAAAAACTTATACTCTCCACAACAAACAACATATAATACTTTCGGTACTAAGGAAGTTGTCGAGGATAAAGAAACCGCAGCAGAAACAATCAATCGTTCTAAAAGAACAGAAAATGCACTGTATTTAACAAAAATGCTTGCATCTGGTGGGGAAGAGGACTTTTCTAAATTACGACTTCGCATTGTCCAAAGCGGCGAAACAGTAGGGACAATTGCAGAAACGTATGACATCTCAGTTAATCAAATTATCCGACTAAATGGATTAAATGATGAAATCTTAAAAGAAGGTCAAATTCTTTATATCCCTGAATATGCTGGAGTAGAAAAATAGAAGGCTTCCGTACGGAAGCCTTTTTAGTTCATGGATATTGAACGAGGTGATTTATATTGCGACAACAACCATATTATAGGATTTTAAACCGATATAGAATTGAACCAGACCATATCGAGGATTTTGGAAAGGTGAAAAAAATTATTTCGAAAAAAGGAGTTTTTGCTTTAAAAGAAGTTCAATTTTCGGAAGAGCAACGCAAGCAATTTTTGTATGCTGTTCAAAGCCTCCATGGAAATGGTTATCGCCATGTGATTCCAATTTATTCAACAACAAATGGAAGTTATCTTTTAAGAGACAACCAAAGTGAATATTACTTAATGCCATGGCTTGAAACCTACCAATCAAACACTGATAACAGTTACAAAGATTTGCTTAGAGCAGCAGCTAAACTGCATTCTTTAACAGAGACAAAAGGAGAAGTAAACCAGACATTTTTTCAATATTTTTATGAGAAATCAAAAACGAATATTGATCGGCGTAGGCTTGATTATGAACGCTTTATTGAGAAATGTGAAAGAAAACAATATATGTCGCCTTTTGAGCTTCTTTATTGCACGCATTTTATGCAAATTATCCGAATGGAGGATTCAACTTTAAGGCAACTTGAAGATTGGTTTGATATAGTAAAGGAAAAAAAACAAGACCGAGTTGTGATTTGCCATGGAAATTTAGCACCAAAGCACTTACTCTATGATGAAAATGGTCATAGTTTTCTCATAAACTTTGAGCGAACATTTGCTGCATCGCCAATCTATGACTTATTATATTTTTTTAGAAAACTACTTAATCACTACCCACAAAAAGCATCCGCTGCATCAAATCAATATATACAATATATTAGGAACAATCCATTGACAGAGGATGAAAAATTATTATTATTTTATTATATGACGGAAACGAGCAAAATTCATAAGATTATTCATCAATACGAAACTGCCTCTTCTTTATCTGAACGAAACATGGTAACAAAATTGCAACGCGCCGTTTGGCAAATGCAAGCAGCCTCCAATTTTATCTCCAAGATAGATGAGGCAATTAAACAAGAGTACAATAATTTAGGCGAGGCAGAGGCGGAGACAGATGGCACGGGTTCAGCAGCACAAACCTAGTGTTAACTTGTGGAGTTATAATATGGTTTAGATTCATTAAGATGGGAAAAGGGCTGACCCAGAAAATCTTTGGGCCAGCCCTAATTAAAGCCACTCTAAGTAAAAAGAAACCGCTAATAACACTAATAAAGAAAGCAAAATAACATCAAATGTGCTTGGTAAAAATAGCGTCCGGAGTGCCTGGAAAACGACAAGAGGTATCGTTATTTGTTCCAATACTAAAAGAAAATGGCGTGCCCAAGGCGGGAGGCGGAACCGATAAAATCTGCCCATGTTCGAACTCCTTTCATTAAATAATATAAAGGGCCGCAAAAGATTGTAGTATTATCATATGCTTTTATAGTATGATTGGTGTTTAATATTATTAATTTTTTTGTAAAATTTTCAAGTAATAATTGCGATAGTATAAAGTTTGAAAAAAATTGGCGATAATATTGACGATTTGAATTTTTTAAAGTTAATATATAATAAGTGAAATGAAAAACAACTTCAACAAAAATAAACTTAAACTGCAATGACAGGGAGGAGTACTTCGTGAACCCTTCAGAGAGAGAGATTGATTCGCTGGGAGATCTCTTAGGATGTAACGTTGGAAGGTAGCCCTTAAGCAGCTTTTCTGAAATTTCAAATTAACAGTAGGGAAAGCCGGTCACAGTCCGTTATCTGTTTTGAGTGCGTTGATATTTTTGCTGATTGGAATGTTCGTTAGAAGTGCATAACGAACATGCGCTAATTATGCCTTACAATCAATATCAATGAAAAAAGGTGGTACCACGAAGAATAGCTTCTTTCGTCCTTTTATTGGATGGAAGGAGTTTTTTGTTCTTTTTACATAATTTTCAATAAATAATTAGGAGGAGTTTTACTAATGAGTAACCAAGAAATGAATCAAGAGATTAATTTACCTACAAAATATGATCCGAAATCTGTTGAAGAGGATCGCTATGCATGGTGGATCGAAGGGAAATTCTTCGAACCAAATCCAAAATCACAAAAACAACCGTATACAATTGTAATTCCACCGCCAAATGTAACGGGAAAGCTTCATCTCGGCCATGCTTGGGATACAACGCTACAAGATATTCTTACAAGAATGAAACGGATGCAAGGCTATGATGTTCTTTGGCTTCCTGGTATGGACCATGCGGGGATAGCGACTCAAGCTAAGGTTGAGGAAAAGCTGCGTGAAGAAGGAAAGTCACGCTATGACCTTGGGCGCGAAAAATTCCTCGAAAAATCATGGGAATGGAAAGAAGAATACGCCGATTTTATTCGTGCACAATGGTCCAAGCTTGGTTTAGGCCTTGATTATACTCGTGAAAGATTTACATTGGATGAAGGTCTTTCAAAAGCCGTGCGCGAGGTGTTTGTAAAGCTTTATGAAAAAGGCCTCATTTACCGCGGTGAATACATTATTAACTGGGATCCGCAAACGAAAACAGCTCTATCTGATATTGAAGTTATTTACAAAGATGTTCAAGGTGCTTTTTACCATATGAACTATCCATTAGCAGATGGCTCAGGCTCTATCGAAGTAGCGACAACCCGCCCGGAAACAATGCTTGGTGATACAGCGGTTGCTGTCCATCCAAAGGATGAAAGATATCAGCATCTCATTGGCAAAACAGTGAAGCTGCCAATCATAGGTCGTGAAATTCCAATTGTGGCAGATGATTATGTTGATATGGAATTTGGTTCTGGTGCAGTGAAAATAACCCCTGCCCATGATCCGAATGACTTTGAACTAGGCAATCGCCATAACCTAGAGCGCGTTTTAGTCATGAACGAAGATGGAACGATGAATGAAAATGCTGGTAAATATCAAGGTATGGATCGTTTTGAATGCCGCAAGCAAATCGTCAAGGATCTTCAAGACCAAGGTGTTTTATTCAAAATTGAAGATCATCTTCATTCAGTTGGACATTCAGAGCGAAGCGGGGCCGTTGTTGAGCCGTATCTTTCAACCCAATGGTTTGTAAAAATGCAGCCCTTAGCTGATACGGCAATTGAGCTTCAACAAAACGCCGAAGGAAAGGTAAACTTTGTACCAGAGCGTTTTGAAAAAACGTATCTCCATTGGCTTGAAAACATTCGTGATTGGTGTATTTCTCGCCAGCTTTGGTGGGGCCATCGCATTCCTGCATGGTACCATAAAGAGACAGGTGAAGTTTATGTTGGCCACGAAGCACCAAGAGATGCGGAAAATTGGACTCAAGATGAAGATGTATTAGATACATGGTTTAGTTCAGCGTTATGGCCATTTTCAACCTTAGGCTGGCCAGACGAGCGAGCAGAAGATTTCAAACGTTATTATCCAACAAACTGCTTAGTAACAGGCTATGATATTATTTTCTTCTGGATATCAAGAATGATTTTCCAGGGGTTAGAATTTACTGATAAACGTCCGTTTAAAGATGTGCTTATTCATGGTCTTGTTCGTGATGCCGAAGGCCGCAAGATGAGTAAATCGCTAGGCAATGGTGTTGACCCAATGGATGTTATTGAAAAATATGGCGCCGATGCATTGCGATACTTCTTATCAACTGGAAGCTCACCAGGCCAAGACCTGCGCTTCGTTTGGGAAAAAGTTGAATCAACTTGGAACTTTGCTAATAAGATTTGGAATGCATCACGTTTTGCACTGATGAACATGAATGGAATCACGTTTAACGAGCTTGATTTAAGCGGAGAAAAATCGGTGGCTGACAAATGGATTTTAACGCGTTTAAATGAAACAATCGAATCCGTAACAAAGATGGCCGATAAATATGAGTTCGGTGAAGTTGGGCGTGTCCTTTATAACTTTATATGGGATGATGTTTGCGACTGGTATATTGAAATGGCAAAGCTGCCATTGTATGGCGAAGGCGAAGCAGCGAAAAAGACAACAAGATCTGTATTGGCCTATGTTCTCGACAATACAATGCGCCTCCTGCACCCATTCATGCCATTTATTACCGAGGAAATATGGCAGGCACTGCCGCATGAAGGTGAATCGATTACAGTTGCGAAATGGCCTGAAGTTCGCGCTGAACTAACAGACGAAGCTGCTGCCGCGGAAATGAAGCTTTTAGTAGATATCATCCGTTCAGTAAGAAACATTCGTGCTGAAGTGAATACGCCGATGAGCAAGCAAATTAAGCTCAATATTAAAGCGAAGAACGCCGATATTTTAGCAAGCTTAGAAAAAAATCGCCATTATTTAGTTCGCTTCTGTAACCCAAGTGAGCTAACAATGGCAACCGAAATCACAACAGATGAAAAAGCAATGACAGCTGTCGTAACAGGTGCAGAACTGTCCCTTCCACTTGAAGGTTTAATTAATATGGAAGAAGAAATCGCCCGCCTACAAAAAGAACTCGAAAAACTAAATGCCGAAGTAGACCGCGTTCAAAAGAAATTATGCAATGAAAAATTCATCGCAAAAGCACCAACTAATGTTGTCGCAGAAGAACGCAAAAAAGAACAAGATTACCTTGAAAAGCGGGCTACTGTAGAAGCGCGTATTCAGGAATTGAAGGGGTAACAATTAATAGCCCTAAACATTTATAAATAAGTAAATAATAAAACAGCAAATCCAATATTGGCGATTTGCTGTTTTATTTTACACTTTTACCAAAATACCCGCCCATTTTAATAAACAATCTCCGTTGCTAGGCATATAATGGTTTTTAAACTATTTTTCAAGCAGGTTAACAATAAATAAGCTTTCCTTTCATACGATATGGTAGCAACATCTTGAGAGGAGAAGATCAATGGGCCAGCTCTTAACTTTATTTATTTTGGGGCTTGCGGTCAGTCTTGACAGCTTTAGTGTAGGGCTTACGTATGGGATAAGAAAGGTTTCAATACCGTTAAAATCAATTTTCATCATATCAATTTGTACTTTTGTTGTTCTGTTACTGGCGATGGGAATAGGGACTTGGATTGAGGTGTTTGTTTCGGCCAATGCAGCAGCAACACTGGGCGGTTGTATTTTAATTGCAATCGGAATATGGCTGTTAGTGCAATTTTTTACAGCGGGAAAAAAGGGGGCAAAACAGGATAAAGAAATACTTGTTGACTTTGAAATAAAATCATTAGGCATCATCATTAAAGTATTAAAAAAGCCGATGGTAGCAGACTTGGATCAATCAGGGAATATAAGAGGAATTGAGGCTTTTATTTTAGGTTTTGCACTATCATTAGATTCCTTCGGAGCGGGGATTGGGGCTGCCTTAATTGATTTGCCGCCAATCTTATCAGCCCTCTTTATTGCTAGTGCATCCGCATTGCTTCTAATAGCGGGAATTAAAATGGGAGAGCTATTTAGAAATGTAAAGTGGATACAAAAAATTACCTTTCTTCCAGGAGTCTTGCTTATATTAATTGGATTTCTGAAAATGTAACCTTTTTTTACATTTAAAAAGGACTATCCAATCAGCCAGCCTTTTGGCTTTTGGATAGTCCTTTGCAATAAATTATTTTTTTTCGTCCAAACTCTTTTCAGACGTATAAAGCCCCTCTAAATAATCTTCATACTCCTGTTTATTCTTCTCAAGATATTGGACAAGGTCCCCAATTCTGTCAATTGAGTTCCAGCTCAAATGATGTTCAATCCCCTCAACATCATTATAAATATTCTCTTTTTTGACGCCAATAAGCTCCAAAAATTGTTCTAATAATTCGTGGCGATATAATAAGCGTTGCCCAATCTTTTTTCCTTTTGCTGTGAGAATAATGCCACGATATTTTTCATATATAAGATAATCGTCTTTATCTAATTTTTGCACCATTTTCGTCACAGAAGATGGTTGAACAGATAAATTTTCCGCAATATCCGATACTCTTGCATAACCTTTTTGGTCTATTAGTAAGTAAATTTGTTCCAAATAGTCTTCCATACTAGGTGTAGGCATTCCGATACCACCTTCAAAAAATTCAGTGTAACTATTATTATATAGGAAGACATTTGGTCTTACAACATAAACTAAACCCAACCGAATGCTCTTGCCGCTGTAGCAATCACAAAGGTTACGATAATGGCAATCGAAGTTGGAATTAAAAATGAGAGAAACGTCCATTTTTTACTCTTTGTTTCTTTGTAAATATTAAACAATGTTGTTCCACATGGATAGTGCAAGAGCGAAAACAACATCATATTTAAAGCAGTTAACCATGTCCAGCCTTGGTTAATAAAAATTTGTTTGATCTCAGACAAGTTCTCAATTTCAAGCAAAGCGCCTTGTGATAAATAGCCCATTAATAAAATCGGAATGACTATTTCATTGGCAGGTAAACCTAAAATAAATGCTGCTAAAATAAACCCATCTAATCCTAGCATTCTTGCAAAAGGGTCGAGAAACTCTACAAAATGCATAAGGATGGACGTGTCGCCAATATAAATATTTGCCAAAATCCATGTAATGATGGAAGCAGGTGCAGCAATGATGACTGCCCTTTTTAAAACAAACCAAGATTTATCAAGACTCGCTCGCACAACCGTATTCCAAACTTTCGGGCGACGATAAGGCGGCAGCTCCAATGTATAATGAGAAGGCACACCCTTTAATAATGTCTTTGATAAAAGCCACGATACAGCTAACGTTACAGCAATGCCGATTAGTACCATGCCCATAACGGTTCCAGCCGTGACAAGGGTAGCCATTCCACCGCTAAAAGTGGCTGCCATATATAACGATGCCACTAAAATTAAGATTGGCCAGCGTCCATTACATGGTACGAAATTATTCGTTAAAATCGCTAGCATTCTCTCTCGTGGGGACTCAATTATTCTTGTTGCCATAATTGCCGCAGCATTACAGCCAAAGCCCATCGCCATTGTCAGCCCTTGCTTTCCATGGGCGCCAACACCCTTAAAAAGGCGGTCAAGGTTAAATGCAACACGAGGCAAATAGCCGTAATTTTCAAGCAAGGCAAATAACGGAAAGAAAATCGCCATTGGCGGGAGCATCACACTGACAACCCATGCTGTTCCTCTGAAAAAGCCCAAAACGAACATACCGTGGAGCCAGTTAGGAGCATGGATCGCAATAAAAAATTTAGTCAACAGCTCCTCCAACCAAGCGAATCCTGCGGCAATCATTTCCGATGGAACATTAGCACCAGCAATCGTAATCCAAAAAACAATGCCAAGCATGGCAAACATAATCGGAAATCCCCAGATTGGCGAAGTTAAAATAGCATCAATTTTTTCTGTTTTCCATTTTTCCTTGTCCTTATATGCCACAACATTTTTGCATATAGTCGAACTTTCTTTATAAATGTTTTCAACGATTTCATCACGCACTTGTTCATTCATTAATGTTGCGGCATGTTTGGCAATATCAGCTAATGAATGATGCGATAAAGGAAATTGTTGGCCCATCCTACTCACATCCTTTTACTTAAGCTTTCTATTAATCTTTTATCCCCATCTAAAAGCCTCAACGCAATCCACCGTGATGGTAGTTTATTGCCAACTATTTTTTTTATTGAAGGCTCTAATTCCGCGATTTTCTTTTCTAATTCAGGCGAATAATGGATTGTATATATTTTTGTAGTGATTGCCCCATGTACAAGGTCGTGAATTGCTTTAAATAAATTGTCAAAGCCTTGCTTATTTCTTGCTGAAATTTTTACAACTGGTACATTCAGCTGTTTAGACAAGCCTTGATCATCAATTTTTATTCCTTTTTTTTCGGCCTCATCGATTAAATTCACGCAAATAATCACTTTTTTGGTCATTTCCAATACTTGTAGTGCAAGATTTAAATTCCGTTCCAATGCGGTTGCATCAACAACAACTAAGGTCACATCTGGATTTTCAAACAAAATATAATCTCTTGCCACTTCTTCATCATGAGAATTGGAATATAAGGAATACGTTCCAGGCAGGTCAATGATTTTGTAGGTGTCATCTAAATATTGGAACGCCCCTTCAGCTAGTTCAACCGTTTTGCCTGCCCAATTTCCAGTATGCTGCTTTAAGCCTGTCAGCGCATTAAAAAGGGTGCTCTTGCCAGTATTTGGATTGCCAGCTAAAGCAATTTTGTATGTGGTCACAATGCATCCTCCTTTAATTTTTTTACAAAGATATGAGAACTTTCTTCTTTTCGCAAAGCGATTGTTGTATTGTTTACACGATAAGCTGTTGGGTCACCTAATGGACTTTTTTGCAAAACATCAACATATGCACCTTTAATGAAGCCTAAATCTAACAAACGGCGACGCATCACGCCCTGAATGGATATGCTTTCAATTACAACAGCATCACCGGTTTCACATTGAGAAAGTAAAATAATATTTTCAGTCATAAAGATTAACCTCACTCAAAATAGTTATACAAGCGCTAAAAAGTTTCCTTTAGGAAAGTTTCAATTAATTGTATGCAAATTTCTAGAGAAAGTAAACTATTTTGTTTAAAAAATTTTTCGTCATTGTATGTTCGTTGACAGTGGGGAAGAATTGTTCATACAATGTGAGAAGAATATATTGCGATTAAGTAGGAGGCTTTTTTACATATGAAAACTGAATTTAACGAAGCATTGCATTGGCTGAACAACCGTCTTACATTTGGCATTAAGCCTGGATTAGAGCGCATGAGATTCATGCTTGAACAGCTTGGCAATCCAGAAAGAAGACTGAAGACCGTTCATGTTGCTGGTACAAATGGAAAAGGCTCCACGGTCAGCTTTATGCGCCATATTTTACAAGAAGCAGGCTATGTTGTTGGCACATTTACTTCACCATATATCGAAAGCTTTAATGAAAGAATTAGCGTAAACGGAGAGCCGATTTCTGATGAGGATTTTGTCGAGATTGTCAAAAAAATAAAACCAATTGTGGAGAAATGCGAAGCTTCTGATTATGGTGCTCCAACCGAATTTGAAGTATTAACCATTATCGCCCTCGTTTATTTCGCAAACTACGCCTATCCAGATATTACCCTAATGGAAACGGGCCTTGGTGGCAGATTGGATTCAACAAATGTGATTTACCCACTTGTTTCAGTCATCACAAATATCGGACAAGACCACATGAATATCCTAGGTCACACAATTGCAGAGATTGCTAAAGAAAAAGCGGGAATCATTAAATCAGGTGTCCCAGTCGTTACGGCGGTCGAAGATGAGGAAGCATTAAAGGTAATCAGTGAAACTGCAAAAGCTAAAAATGCCAAGCAGTATAGGTTAGGCGGGGAATTTAAAATAGAGGAAGCAACGCTGAGCAACGGTCGTGAAACATTTACGTTTAAATCATTTTTTAACAAATTAGAGAACCTTGAAATCTCAATGAAAGGCGCACACCAAATAAAAAACGCCGCGACAGCATTAATGACCATTGATTATTTAAGACAATATTATTCATTCGTCATTGATGAAGAACAAATAAGAAATGGTCTACGGAAAACAACTTGGAATGGGCGTTTCGAAAAAATTTCCGACGAACCGCTTATCTTTATTGACGGCGCCCATAACCCAGAAGGCATTGATTCTCTGTGCGACACAATCAACCGCTATTATCTAGATAAGAAAGTTCATATCATTTTCAGCGCTTTGAAAGATAAACTTTTAAATGAGATGATTGGCAAATTGGACAACATCGCTGATAAGCTTATTTTTACGCAATTTGAATTTCCGCGTTGTGCAGAGGCTCGGGAGCTGTTCGAATTATCAACGTCTACGAATAAACACATCGAAGCAGATTGGAAAAAAGCAATTGAGGATGAAAGGCGGGAAATTGGAACGAAGGAAGATGGAGTTTTGATTATTACGGGGTCACTTTATTTTATTTCGGAAGTACGTAGGCTTCTTCAGTAATCTCTTCTTTCTAATTTTTTACCAATTTAACCTGATTACGATATGCAGTGCAAAAAAATATTCAATTTCACAAAAGGGGCTAATCAATACGGCGATTTTTCGTCTATTGGATGGCCCTTTTTTGTTTGTTCCTTTCCGTTACCCGCATCAAATATCCCGCAAAACACGTTATTTATATATATTAACTTATTAACTGTACTTATATAAAAGGTTAACAAAGTTGTGACAAAATCTTCAAATACTTGTCATCGATAAGTTAGTTTTTTCATAGAAGTTAATACCATAATGAGTATGAGAGGAAGAAAATAATGGAACACAATTCTTTACTTGAATAGATTTTCAAAAAATTAAGGAGGAGAGATTAGTGAATTGGAAAAAGGTGTTTCATAGTCTAATAGCACTTTTATTTGTACTGACCCAATTTTGTCCAATAAGTACTAGTGCGGCATCAAGCAGTGCTTCATTGGGAATTAATGTAACACCCACAAACACAAAAGGGTATCTAATTGATAATGAAACAGGTGCAGCGGTTGCTGATATTTATGCAAATGTAATCCCTGAAGGAGTTTTCAATGGTGAGACACGCGTAAAGCCGATGGATGTAATTTTCATCGTAGATGTTTCATTTTCAATGATGGATACACTTAACTACGAATGGAAGAATGGTTGGCTATTACAAATTGTTTCAAAACTGGAGGGGGCTAGGAGAGCGTCTAATAGTTTAATTGAACAATTAAAGAAAACAACCATTGATGGCGATCGTTTTGCGTTAATCACTTACCATCAAAGCGCGGAGAAATTTACTAATTTCAACGAGTCAAATCAATCTAGAAATGACGTAAATAAACATTTAGACAAAATTAATAAAAAAATTCAAGACTCAAAAATTAAACTTTCTGGGACGAATTACTACAAGGCATTAAAAATGGCTGATGAAATGTTTGTCGATAGTAACAATACAAAATATGTTATCTTTTTAACCGATGGAAAACCAAATCACGGTCCGAATAATGTAAAGAGAGATATTAATGGAATGTATCAGCAATCAGGATGCCTCAATTGTAAAAAAGTTTATATAGAACAAGAAGATACGACAATCACGAATCATTTATTGGGACAAAGTCCATTTCTTCATCGTTCGGAATTTAAACATAATGGGAAAACATATAAATATTCCTATGAATACAATGTTTATGATTTAGCCGCATTTGATGTTGCCAATACATTTGCAGCAAAAAACGTAAATCTATATTCAATAGGATTAGGGAAATGGTACAACTCTGATAAAAAATTCTTGAATAATTTATCGAAAATCACTGGTGGCAAGTCATTTATTGCTCAAACAGCAGATGAGTTAAAAAATCAATTACTCCATATTGGAGAGGATATTAATCAAACGACGATGAGAGATATCCAACTTAAGATTAATTTGAAAAACGTATCGTTTCCAGACGGTGGACATGTTGGGATTCCAGAAGATTCCGATGCAATTATGATGAAAAGTGGAAAAGAGCATAACTTATATGTCAATATACCTGAAATTAATTACAAAGTAGGTGCAGGAACACCGCCTGCCATGAATAAGCTATTTACGTTAGAGTTTGACCAACCTGGAGCTTATACATTTAACGATGTATCACTATCATATACAAATCTAGCAGGACAAAAGCAAAATGTGCCTGCCACGGCATTTACAATAAATGTTCTAGATAATGATAGCATCGGGTTAAAATTTTTGAACCCACCATATAAGATTAATGCTTATAAAGATGAAACGATGCTCGATTTAACAACAGAGGTTGTCTTTGACCCAGAACCTGAGGAAGATGATGAAATTGAATTCCCAGAATTAACATGGTCAAGTAGTGATCCAAGTGTTGTGACAGTTGTAGATGGAATTGTTACAGCTAAGGGAATTGGTGCAACTACGATAACTGCTGAATCCGTAGATAATCCAAGTTTGAAGGCAACAGCTCCAGTGCAAGTAAACTTAAAAGCTTTGAAGTTTAAATTAGCTAGTTATGAATATAAACTTGGAAAAGAAATGTATCCGGAACTTGAAGACCCTGTATATAATTTCAATCTAAATCCAGAAGCAATCGAGTGGGAAGTAAATAGGCCAGATATT
This sequence comes from Bacillus sp. (in: firmicutes), assembly GCA_012842745.1. Classification (NCBI taxonomy): domain Bacteria; kingdom Bacillati; phylum Bacillota; class Bacilli; order Caryophanales; family Bacillaceae; genus Bacillus; species Bacillus sp. (in: firmicutes). The sequence continues at coordinate 261,046 of DUSF01000035.1, forward strand.
TTAACCGTTGATGATAAAGGTGTCATTGAGCAAGCAGGCTCGCAGTGTGGTTTTGTAATCGTAACGGCAAAGTTAAAAGATGATTACAAATTCAACAGTAATCCGAGTGACCCTGGATACGAAATTGTTGAAGCGAAAACTTTAATTAAAGTACCAGCAGATGCAAGTAAAATTGATGGTTCAGGAAAGGAATGGTAACCATAAAAGAATCTGATTGATTAGTAGTGCTGGCATAATCTTGGAGTTTAACATTTAGCTCAATAGTTTGCATAGAAAAATGTAGTCGAAGAAGAGCCGTTAGCTCATATTAATGTCATATAGTTTTTGTTGGTTCTTACCGTTTTTAATGTAAAAACAGTAGAACTATTACTTAATATTAAAAAAAACGTAATAAATTATGTCAAATTTCAAGGCTATGCGTGTTTTTTATCAGTAAGATTTATTACAATTATAAGTGAAGGAATATTCCAATACTCAAAATCCTTGAGATTACTATATAAAAAGCTGGGAAATTAACATGGGGTTGAAAAGAATAGTGCCTATACTATTTATAACCATACTACTCTTAGGTCAACTCTTATATCCGTTAAGCAGCAAGGCGGATTTAGGTTCGGCTTCGTTAAATGCCGATGTGAAGCCAACAAAATCAGAGTACTTAATTGATATGAATACAGGAGTAGCAAGAGCTGATATAAATGCAAATATTGTTCCAAAAGGAATACTAGATTCTAATAGTCGAAAACAGCTGGTGGACATTATTTTTATGATTGATGTATCAGGGTCAATGAATCGTGGACTAATTACAGGACTTCTTGGCAAGTTATTAGGGATTGACAAACAGGTTGAAGCGGCAAAAAAAGCTGCTCAACAATCAATTGAAAATTTTAAGAAAAAAAACGATAGATGGTGATCGAATTGGTTTACCATAATATTTTTAGCTTTTTAAAATAACCGTATATAACGACGAAATTAGTGCAATCTTGCACAATTCAATTTGCGCTAACCCGCAAATTGAATTGTCGTTATACATGGCCTATTTGGTTATTTTGATTATAAACAAAAAGAGACTTTAAATTAGCCCCTTATTGTTGCACCTAAATTCAGTTTATAAATAAAGAATCCCTTTTTCCATTCCTTTCATAATCGCTCCTACCCGCGAATATACGCCAAGTTTCTGATAAATGGATGTAAGATGGTATTCTACTGTTCGTTTACTAATATGTAGTTCTTTTGCGATTTCTTGATTACTTTTTTCTTTGGAAATAAGGCCCGAAATTCCAATTTCTGTCATGGTCAAATAGTGTTGCGTACTGTCGCACATTAAAAAATGGTGTGGGAGTAACACGTTGCCGAGGTGACTTTGCCGAATAGCATTAATTAATTTCTCAATAGGATCATCCTTTAATAAAAAGGCGTGAACACCCAATTGAAAGGCAAGTTTTAAAAACTCATTACAATATATAACTTGTAAAAATTATGATTGCTAGAGCTTTATTCCCATTAGTAATTTTATTAACTACTTTGAAATCATCCACTTTATATAAATAATTACTAATAGCTTCTAAAACGAAAGGATGATTATCAATTAGCATTAATTTAATGGTACACAAGCTATTATCTCCTTTCTTAAATTTAAAGCATCTTTCGTTAGAGGCCTTATTATGGTTTTGAACATAAATGGTTGGTATAAAAAATTATATAAAAACAAACCAAATCCACTCATATATGTATAATTATACCATCTAACGTATGTGATAAATTACTATTCACTAATCTTTCATAAAAATTGGGAATTTAGGACTAAACTATCATTGACATACTAAAAAGTTCATAATAACGAATAGTCAAAATGTTGTAACATATTTCAAAAAAACGAATTGATATAGTAATTTTGTATTTTCAAGTAATAACTTTTAGACTATAATTATTATTAATAATAAAATGTAATATTAGGTTTATCCGTTATTTTTTACAAAATATATACATAAATTTGTAGAGGAGGAGAGGAAAAATGATGAGAAAAAAGTTCGCTGTGTCACTTTTAATTGCTATTTTAATTAGTTTTACATCGTTATCTTCTTTGAATGTATCTTATGCGGATAATAAAGCAGGGCTAGATTATAAACTAGAACCAAGCAGTAAAAGCTACCTAATCGATAAGAAAACAGACGTGGCAACAGCTAATTTAAATGCAAGTATTTTTCCAAAGGGTGTTACAGGAAAACTTGATCCAAAAAGGGAAACACCAATTGATGTTGTCTTTATTTTTGATAAATCAGGTTCCATGCAATTAGATATGAAATGTTATGATCAATATAAAAACCAAAGTAAGTGTATGGATACTAATAAATTGAAGGCTGCTAAAGATGGGGCAAAAAATGCGATTGATAAATTTAAGGAAGCAGCAATAGCGGGTGATCGTTTTGCTTTCGTTCCTTTTGATGCTAGTGTTGGGAATGTAACTAATTTTAACAGCAATACATCAACAACGGAAGTAAAAAAACACCTAGAATCAATGAAGACTAGTATTGATAAAATAACGGCAAACGGTGGAACTAATTATTATCAAGCATTTTTGAAAGCTAACACTATGTTTGGATCTTCTAGTAAACCGAAGTATATTATTTTTCTGACTGATGGAAGACCAGAGGGTGGCAGTTTTTCCAAAATAAAAATTAGTGGTGAATTTTCAAAAAAAGTGAATAATACATGGTCGAAAGAGAAATATCCTGTAAATGGGGATGTGACATTGACTGTTTCAGGAAATCAGACAGTATTTACTCATAAAAATGTTACGTATTTATATGCTAATTATAATAATTTGAGCTACTCTTATGCTTACGCAGAAGCAGCAAATTTAGCTGCAAAAGATGTGAAGCTAATGTCAATTGGCTTTGGTTCTGACGGCGATGTTGACATGAATTTCTTAAATGAATTATCAAGCTTATCAGGTTCATATGCCCAAAAAGGAGAAAAGGCTGATATAAGCAAGATTTTTGAGAATTTAACAAATAAAATTAATAAGCAAGCACTTAGAAATATAAAAGTAAAGCTTAAAATTAAAGATTCAAGCTTCCCAGGTAATGTAGCTTTGCAAGATGGGGCTGTTATTGATGAACAGAATCCAAGCTATGCAGTGATAAACTTTAATGATGTGCAGTTTGAGGACAATCAGACGCCTACAGCACCAGCACCAAAATTGATGTCACTTTCTTTTGAAAAAGAAGGAACTTATAATTTTAACGACGTAATTTTAACATATGTAGACTTAACAGGAACGACACAAACAATAAAAGGTAATCCGTTTACAATTAGCATTGTGAAAAATAAGAATGTCGGAATGAAATTTAATAATGAAGATGGCTACGATATTGATGTTAGCTCTTTGCCAGCACCTATGCTTGACTTATATGAAAAACTTGAAGCAGATCCTGAGGTAGAGAATTCTGAAGTTCCTAAGAGAGAGGATCTTACTTGGTCATCAGAAGATGAGTCAGTTGCAAAGGTAAATAGCGAAGGAGTTGTTACACCATTTAGTCTCGGCGAAACACAAATTACCGTAAAAGCAACAGATTCAGAAGGCAATGAAATTCAGGCTGATACAACAGTAAAAGTAAATTTAGTGGTTGAGAAAATAGAGTTAAAGAAAAATAATTATTTATACACAGAAAAAATTGATATGTTTAAAGAGGAACTAGTGATTACACCAGAATTATCTATTTCATTTAAACTACCGCGTGAAGCCATCCTATGGGGAATAAATGTAACTGAAGATAAAAAAGTTGAATGGAGAATTACAGGTAATTTGTTCAGATTTGATAATGGTAAAATTATTAAGCAAGATAAATCTCAAGGTGGATTTGAGTTTGTAAGGGCGCAACTTAATCCTGATTATGAATTTTATAAGAACCCATCAGGTAATAATAAAGCAGAGGCACTAATGAAGGTAAATGGAAATGGCGGGGAAAAGTACCAACTTAAAGAACAATGGTAAAAATAATAGGCTGCAATTTTGCAGCCTATTATTTTTATTATAAATTAAATTATTTTACAACTAAATCATCAGCGATAACTTGTAAGCGATTAACCCTTGGCAATGAGCTTAGCTGGTCGGTAATTACGCGGTTGTCATATTCCACATAGAAACGCGATCGTTTCCCTTTGGAGTCAGGGTGATCGAAATATGCTAAATTCTTTGCTTGATTGATTGCACCTTCATTCTTTGGATTGAAATTGTAGCGGATTGCATTAATTATAAGCTGTTCTCGAGCGAATACTCCGCCTTCTATTTGAAAATGGGAGCCAACACCATAGAGAGTGGCATTTTTATCGGTATAGAAAAATCCTTTTAAATTAGGTTTTTCATTAATAAGTGTAACAAGCTCCTTGCTAAAAGGGGCTACACTATAATCAACATCGTCGTACTCGTTGATTCGAACGATTTTTAATTCTCCATTGCTAATAAGAACAAGTTGCTTTCTTTTTGAATTAGGATCCAACGGGTCGTCCGTTGGGTCATCCAAAGCACCATCGATATTGACATTATCAATCATGGTTGTTCCTGTAACATAAATTGTAGCATCAAAATTAATAAATTCTTTATTACCACTATCACTTTTGATATATAAATCTCCATTTACAAGAATGTTACCTTTTATAATAACAGGATTGTCTTCAGAGCCACCATTAATTTCAAGCGAACCATTGATGACTAACCATCCTTTCTCATGATTATCATCATTTTTTAATAATAACCCATCAGTTGGTAAATATTTAGTCAATTTTAGGATATTATCTGTTTCGTCTGCACTAGCATTCTTTTTGTACTTATTTAGAAGTTCAGGAGCACCGCCTTCAGTTTTCTTATCGATATTCGTAAAAAATAGAGTGTTTGATGTCCCATTTATATCTTTAGTAAAAAGGTAATAATTATTTCCATTGTATGTCTCAAGCATTGATTCTTCGAGTAAAAATAATTTTTTTTCTGTTGGTTTTTCATTATGCTTGCATGTAAACTTTGGATTTTGAAACATATCACTAAGTTCATTTGTTCTAATGTTTTCATCTCCGGTAATAATAGCGCTAATATAAGTAAACTCACTTGATGGACTCCGATAATTTTCAACAAGTGCATCTGTTTCAATTAAGGCATTATAAAATGAAGATGTACTATACCCAGAACAATCTAAATCACTATAAGAGGGATTTTCATCAAGTGTACCATCAGCTTTTAAAGAAATTGGTGGTGCACCAGATTCAGTCCATTTAAGAGAAAATGTTTCAGGAAAGCTCATATCTACAAAGTTTGAGCCAACAGATTTTATAACAGGGATGCCCTTGATGCCGTCATCTTTTTCCTTGAATACCCCTTCATAAAAAGGGGCTTTTTCAGGTGTACTTTCACGTTTATTAATAACTTTAGTCGTATACAAAGTACCAAAAATACTTGGACCGTGAAATAGCCCAGTTTCATCTGGTGGTTTTGGCATTCCAGTAATAGCATCTATATCAATATATTTCGCTCTACTATGAAGTTCCAATGTTGGTGCAAACACATTGCCGATAATATCGGGTGAGCCGTTAATTACAAGGGCACTTAAAGGGTTGCCAAAATCATCCTTTATATTATTAGTAGTGCCTGATTCCTTCCCATACGCCCCAACTGCATAATTTAGAAAGCTTGGTGTCGGTGATAAAATGACATTTTGAGTGGCTTTTCTTTCAATTGTTGGATTGTTTGCCTCGGTACCTTTATAAGTAACCGTAATTTTAAAGACTCTTAAATAATTATCTTTCTTAAAGGATATTTCATCAGTAATGTTATAATCTCCGTAATTACCTTCTTCTATCTTGACTTCATAATCTGGACTGCTAAAAGCGTTTTCTGTATCGGTTTTTTCAATATATAACTGAACATCATAGTTGGTTCCGCTATCAGATGGCTTTTCCTTTTTTAGCATGTCTTTAATTGGACCGTTTTTATCTATGTTTTCCTGCAATTTAACTAATACTTCACTTATGATTACTTTTGCACTTAAGGTTGTATCAATGTCTAGCTCTCTTATTTCCGTGCGCTTTACATTGTTAATTGAAGCACCTAAAACAGCTAAGCCAAGTACAGAGAAAATTAATGAAATTAATAGTACAAGAACTAAACTTGACCCTTTTTCGTTCAGATTATTACAAAATAATTGCCGAACATGATTTTTACGATTGAGTGTAGGCCAGATTTTTCTGTTTTTGGACATATTTATTCCCTCCTTTAAAACCCAAATTGGCTTTTTAAATGTAATTTGTACTTATCGTTTTCCAACCCTGCTCTTCTAATGACGAGTGAAATATCAACAATGCCATTTTCACATTTTTTATTAAAAAATTTTTCCTCAGCTGTACCGATTTTATCAGGATCTATGACAACTGATGAAGAATAAGAGCAGGTAGCATTAATTTCAGAAACAGGTGCTGGAATATATGGCGATGGGCTTGTCGAATTTATTATAACAAAATCATATTTTTCGGAATTGAATTGTTCCTTTGAGTCTGCTATCAGTGGGCCGATGCTGATTTTATTATTACTATCTCTTATAGCTTCGTATTTCTCAATCACAACATTATTTACCTTATTGCCGTCAGCTTTCGTTTTTTCGATAATTTTAATTTGTGTGATTGTTTTATCGTTCTCTTTTAATTCACTAGAGTTCGCGATTTTAACATTATCATTAGTGCCCCCAGAGATTTTTATAGCCTCTGTACTATGAATTTCGATGCAGATGTTTTCTCCGTCATGTGGCGGTAATGATGTTTTTGAATCATCGCATACTTTAATATCACTAATTTCAGATGAATTGAGTGTTTGCATAATCCGTGTTATTACATAATCTGCTTCATCTTTGAGGACTTGTTTGATTCCTATTTCTTCATATGTTCTTATCCCTACAAGCAGCAACCCGTAGGCAACTCCTAAAACCATTGTACTAATAATAATCGCTAATAGTAATTCAAGAAGTGTAACGCCATCGCTATTACGTATCAATTTAACGATATGCTTCATTAGAGATAACCCCTTCAAATACAATATTTTCCTTATTCTCATCCCAATTAACGACAACAAACACTTGCATTAATTGTTTTTCATAAACAGATGTCTTTCCATTTAAAAGGTCCTCAATATCTGTAGTAAGATTTGGGTTATTTTTTTCTTTAAGTAATTTGATTAGTTCTTTAGGTATGTCGCTCTTATAATAATTTGTTAAATAAACCTTTACGATCTGGTTATCATCTGTTTTTTCTTTATAAAAAGGTTTGCCGTTAATTTCTGGGCTTAGGACATTCATACAAACTTTTCCTGTTATATCAGACCCATTGCTAAATAAGGACAAATCTTCATCTGAATTATTAAACTTTGAATTTGTGAAATTGGTCAAATCAATATTGATTGTAGATTGCTTTGCTGCTGATAAATCACGATTTCCATCCGCATCAATTGTTACTGACGATGCATCAATTGTCCCATCATCATCAAAAAAACAATACCGCCAGTCCAATGTTGCAAACAGATCACTTTCTTGCTGTAAAAACGCATACATATTTTGGAAGTTTTGTTTCTCCATATAGTTCACAACATTTCTACCAACATTAATGGCAATTGTTTTGTCCTGGCTATGCATCGTATACTTGTAAGCTTGCAAAAAGAATCCCATTAATGGAAAAACAATGACAAAAATAAGTGTAATAGAAAGCAAGACTTCTACTAAAGTGAATCCATTTTTATTTTTGACAAAGGTAAGGTTAAACGAGCATTTTTCGTTGCCCAAGGATGTCCCCTTCTTTCCTTAAATTTCAATACTTTTTTGAATATGTGATTTTCGTCACAAATTGTTAACAAAGGTAGAACTTTATCTAAAATTGCTTTTAAATTTCCAATTTTTATTATACAATAAATTGCGAATGAATAAATGTCATTTTAAAATCATTCGACTAAGCATGGAATAGTTTTCAATATTTGGTCAAATTTCCTAACAAATTTAAATGAAAGCAGGTGATAAAATTGGTAGTTTTCATTGTTGGCTTCATCCTTGTTTTAATTCTTATTCCTATTTTATATTTTATTCCTCTTAACTTTAATAAGAAGGAAAAAGTGATGATTGCTGTCTTATCCTTTATACTCGCGGAAATTGGTTTGTTTGCAAATAAGTATCTTCCTATGTGGCAAGCAATTATTGTATTGTTATTATTAGTTTTAGTTGCTACTTATTTTTTCGGAACAAGGCTAAAATCGAGCTTAGGAAAAGTCGGAATGGGAAAACGAAATGCACTTGTTGAGCAAGGTGATTGTGTTGATTCATCTGAAAACAATTCGAAAAACAGAGATAAGCTAGAAGAAGAGGAGCAAAATAAAGATTTCGGTGATTTTCATTTAGGCCAAGATGCGATTGATAGATTACTATTAAAAAAAGTGCAGCCGAAATCTAATAATGAAGTGGAGCATCTGCCTGAACTAACCAGCAACATTGCAACTGAGGAATCTCAAGAAGCCCAAGAACAAGAACTAGCGAAGGATGCTCATACTCTTTCTCCAATAGATTCATTAGTCCCTTTGAAAGAAGGAAATGATGAAGAACAAAGCGGGGTTATTGAAGATTCTTATAATAATGCAGAATTGTTCTCTGATTTTGATGATATTCCAAAAGCGGAAAAAGCGGTAGCAAGCCAAGATGATGAACAACAAAATGAAAATGGTCAGCTTGAAATTGATGTATATAATCCTTCAATGGGGGAAAATAGCCAACAAGAACAACTTGAAAAAAGAGAACAAAGTAAAGCTTCTCAAGAAGATAATGAAATATTGCAACAAGATATAATCGATGTTCCAACTGAAGACGGAGTCCAAAATGAACTACATAAGCTTGAAGAAGAATTAACACTGAATCAATATTCAAAAGTTGATCTCGAAGATTTATTATCAGGACAACGCAATGATAATGATAGCGAAGGTGTAGAAGAGCCAACTGCTGATTCAACCATTCACGTTGATTCTTCTGATGAAGACGATATGGAGCTATTGCAACGACGTGCTTCATTGTTTGCTGAACTTGATGGCGAAGGAGAAGCAATTATTGAAGATGCAGACATTTTGGCTCAACTTGATACAAATGAAACAACTGATTTAGAAGGTACCGAAGAAATAGAAACTATTGAAGCTATTGAAAGCGACAATGAAGATAATAAAGATGATTATACTATTGAAATTATTGAAGATACAGATCCTCTAATTATGGAGCAATTAATAGCTGCAATCTCTGAAACTATTAGTAATGATCAAGAAGAATTTGGTGAAAATGAAGAGCAGGAACACGTTGAACAAACAACACTACAACAAGAAGGAATTGAAGAAACAATTGAGGAAATAATGTATAATTATGATAATACCGCTACTGGTTTAGATGGCGAGGAAGATAGTACAATTAGTAATGTTGAAAATCTGGCAAATACACAAGGAAGTACAAAGACACAGCAGCAAATATTGCATACAATGGTACAGTTTATTGAATTATCTAAAGCTCAATTATCAGTAGAAGAGTACGAAGAGCTTATCCGTGCCCATATGGCGGCGGAGCTCTCTGACCATGATTATTTTATTTTTTCGTATTTGTTAATTGAACATTACATTTTACAAGGGCAGTACGATAAATTAACAGCTTTATTGCAAGAACTTAAAGCCCGATTTTCTAAATACCCAGTTTTAAACCAACAAATTCAATATCTTTTTGAAAGATATTGCTAAATGCCACATGATATTAAACTTTATAGAATAAAAGACAGCAAAGATAGGCGAATTTTTTAGAAAAGGTATGGTGAATAAAATGAAAAAAAGTAGTCAAATATTAGGTCTACCAATTATTAGTATTATCGATGGTTTAGAAATCGGAATCGTGAAATCTCTAGTTATTAATCCCGATAAAGGCGGTTCAATTGATTTCATTATCATTGAGAAAGAAGATTGGCAAGTAAGTGTTAAAGCGATTCCTTTTAAAAAGGTTGTTGGAATCGGGGAATATGCGGTAACAGTACAATCTGAAAGTGTTGTCATTGATTTGAATGAAATCCCGATTGCTAATCAACTTGTTAATAAAAAAATAAAAATAAATGGCTCTAAAGTAATGACTCAAAAGGGTGAGTTGTTAGGGGAAATCGTCGAATATTATGCTGATGAAGATAACGGTCTAATTTTAGGTGCTTCACTAAGTGTTTCCAATCGGGAGGTTATAATTCCCGCAAGTAGTGTTATTACTTATGCAAGGGGCATTATTATCGTGAAGGAAAACGTTTCCAACTACTTCTTAGATACGCCGGAGCAATTAATTCACGATAATGATAAAAAAGTCGACTCCATTCCAGTTGAACTAGTTGTAAATGATAATGGGAGTGACGGCGTGCTTCTAGTAGATGAGCTTACTGAATCATCATCAATAAGCAAGGAACACCAAGAGCCTGTTTCAGATTCAGACCCTATTCAAGCGATTAAAGACCTGCAGTATGAAATCTTAAGAGGCAAGGTAACGACTAAAGATTTACTTGATTTGGATGGCAATGTACTAATTGCTCAAGGCACGGTTTTAGGAAGGGACGAAATTCTTAAAGCGCAACAATTAGGACCAAGCATGGTAATCCAATTATCAATGAATGTTGAAGGCGAGTAACCTGTAAGGAGTGTTCATGCTTGTGAGCAAATATTTGAATGTGAAACTATTAGGGCTATTGATTTGTTGTACTGCGTTTATTTTGGTAATCTCTCAACTAGGTTCAAAAGCATATGAAACTGTATTTAATGGGAAAAACATCGTTTTTTCAAACGGCACGATGATTAGTACTATCTCCTTAGAAGGCATGACGAAGCAAGAAGCTGAAACGGTATTAATAAATAAAATTCAAGAATGGAGTAAAACAAGTTCTTTCTCCATTCAATATCAAAATACAGTAACAGAATTACCTGATAATGTTATTAACATCGACGCGAAGGCAAGTATCCAAACAGTAGTGGATGGACAACAAACAGAGCTTGTCGTTGCGATTGATAAATCGCAAGTCGAAGAGGCTATTAACAAAACGGTTGCCAATCAGGATGTTTTACAAGATATAGACTTTGCTAAGGTTGAAGAGTCGTTGCTGCACTCAGTGCAGCAATTTCAAAATCAACCAGTTCGTCTTCAACTCTTAGCATATCTAAAAACAGATGGCGAAAATGCAAGTAAAGAATTGGCAGTAAGCAGCATAAAAGGGATTGCAAAAGAATATATAAATATTGAAGCAATCCTTGCAGAACAGGAAGAAATTGAAATTGGCGCAAATGAGACCATTTCATTTCGGAGTTTGTTTGAAATTAACGAATTTGATAGTGAAGCGTTGAGCATGATTGCTACTGGGATTTATAATGTGATTTTGCCGAGTAATTTCACGATTATTGAAAGAAATATTAGTAAACAATTGCCGCCATATAGTGAACTTGGTTTAGAAGCAAAAGTTTCAGATAAAATGGATTTGCTATTTACGAATCCGAATCCATACCCATACAAACTTACATTTGATTTAGGTAACGATACGCTCCAAGTTAAATTGAGTGGCCCGCCGTTTCCTTATCAATATAGTATAAAAAAAGAAACGGCATCTTATATACCTAAAACAGTTATCCAATTTTCGGCAAAGCTTTCGCCAACCCAGACGAAAATTCTTGACAATGGAAAAAAGGGCCTTTTAGCAAAAGTATATCGCGAGGCAAAAGACGATTATGATCAGATTGTTGAAACTACCTTTATTTCTGAAGACTTTTATCCACCAGAATATCGTGTTGCCCAACTAGGGTTAATGCCGAAAGAAACGAATGAAAATAATAATAACAGAGCCGTAGATTTAGACGACGTGGATAATAGTAGTGAAGATTTAAATAGTACTAACATGCTATCTGAAGAACAAGACGAAGAAGCATCTTATGAAGAACCGATATGATTAGCAAAAATGTTAGTAGGTGATACGATGAAAATGAAGCGAAAGCGTTTAGGTGATTTGTTAGTAGAACATGGCCTTATAACAAATGAGCAGCTTCAAGAGGCCCTAGCAACAAAAGAGAAAGGGCAAAAACTAGGAAATGCACTAATAAAGAAAGGCTATATTACGGAACAGCAGTTAATTGAGGTGTTGGAATTTCAATTAGGAATTCCACACGTAAGTTTATATCAATATCCAATTGATAAAAGCTTAATTAACCTTATTCCAAAAGAATTTGCATCAAGAAATTCGCTTGTTCCATTGAAAAAAAGTGGTGATCGTCTTTATATTGCGATGGCAGATCCAATGGACTATATTTCAATCGATGATTTGCGCTTAAGAACTGGATTTCAAATTGAGACGGTAATTGCCACAAAAGAAGATATTCAAAGAACAATTCGTCGCTATTATGATTCAGAAGATACATTTGACATTGATGCTAGCGTTACGGGAAATGTAACACCACAAGAAGACGTTGAACAGATAACGGATGAAGATGCTCCAATCGTTAAATTAGTAAACCAGCTGTTATTAAATGCTGTTCAACAGCGGGCAAGTGATATTCATATTGACCCACAAGAAGATAAAGTATTATTAAGGTTTCGTGTCGATGGCGTGTTAAAAACAGAACGAACTTTTCCGAAAAACATTCAAAATGTATTAACAGCAAGAATCAAAATTATGTCAAAGCTTGATATAACCGAAAGTAGGGTGCCGCAAGATGGTCGTATAAAACGGACAATAGATTTTCGTCCTGTTGATTTGCGGATTTCAACATTACCAACTGTTTATGGTGAAAAGGTCGTAATGCGTATCCTTGATTTAGGCAGCGCCTTAGCTGATATTAATAAACTGTCACTTAACAAAATAAATTATAAAAATTTTATGGAATTGATCGAAAGACCAAACGGTATCATTCTCATTACAGGGCCAACAGGTTCAGGGAAATCAACGACACTTTATGCCGCTTTGAATCACTTAAACCAGGAAGATACGAATATTATTACTGTTGAGGATCCTGTTGAGTATCAACTTGCAGGAATTAACCAAGTACAAGTAAATGCAAACGTCGGGATGACATTTGCAAGAGGATTGCGAGCCATTCTTCGGCAAGACCCTAACATTATCATGATAGGAGAAATTCGTGACCAAGAAACTGCCGAAATTGCCGTTCGTTCCTCTCTTACTGGTCACTTAGTTTTAAGTACAATCCACACAAATGATGCGATTAGTACAGTAACGAGATTAATAGATATGGGAATTGAACCGTTTTTAGTGGCTTCTTCATTAGCAGGTGTCCTTTCCCAGCGGCTTGTCCGCCGTGTTTGTAGAGATTGTGTGGAGACGATAGAGCCAACAAAAAGTGAGTTGCAGCTTTTTGAAAAACGAGGAATCAAGATTGATAAAGTTGCTAGGGGGAAGGGCTGTGGGCGTTGCAGTATGACAGGCTTTAAAGGGCGCCTTGCTGTTCATGAACTACTAGTAATTGATGATAGAATTCGTCGGATGATTATGGATGGAGAAACGAATGCGAAAATTCGCGAACAAGCGATACGAAATAATATGATTTTTCTCCTAGATGATGGACTTTTGAAAGTGAAACAAGGATTAACAACAACAGCTGAAATATTAAAAATTGCTTTAAGTGAATAGGGTAGGGGATTGGTAATGAAAAACCGAATCGAAAATTTGATGCGCGCAGCCTACGAACTAAGAGCGTCGGATTTACATTTAACGGTAGGGGTTCCGCCTATCTTAAGAATCCATGGGGATTTAAAACGATATGGAACTGACACACTTAAACCGTTAGATGTCGAACAAATGGCACAAGCGATTGTTTCGCCGAAAATGTGGGAGCGTTTTAAAGAAGTAGGTGAAATTGACTTTTCTTATGGCGTTAAGCAAGTATCCCGCTTTCGTGTCAACGTATATCAGCAGCGTTCATGTGTATGTATGGCAATCCGTGTTGTTCCAACGAAAATTCCGACGATTGAGGAATTAAAAATGCCTGAGGTTTTAAAAAAAATAACTACAAAACCACAGGGCCTTGTCCTAGTAACGGGACCAACAGGAAGCGGAAAATCGACAACACTTGCATCAATGATTGACCATATGAATCGTAATATGAGGAAACACGTAATTACACTAGAGGATCCAATTGAATATCTTCATAAGCATAATAACTGTATTATTGACCAGCGGGAAATAGGCTTTGATACGGGGTCATTCGCTGCAGGCTTACGCGCTTCCTTGCGGCAAGACCCTGACGTTATTCTAGTAGGAGAATTGCGAGATTTAGAAACAATCTCGACAGCGATTACGGCCGCTGAAACTGGACATCTTGTCTACGGTACACTACATACATCAAGTGCTCCTGCAACTATAGATCGGATTATTGATGTATTTCCACCGAATCAGCAAGGGCAAGTACGAATCCAGCTTGCTACAGTATTAGTAGCGATTATTTCACAACGCCTGTTTCCAACTATGAATAAATCAGGAAGATGTGCGGGAACTGAAATATTAATTAATAATTCGGCAGTGGCTAACTTAATTCGCAATGAAAAGATACATCAAATTCCGAATATTATGCAGACAAGCCGTGGAACTGGGATGCATACACTTGAAATGGATATTAAAAATTTAGTAGCCAAGGGAACAATCTCTAAAGAAGTTGCTAATCCGTTTTTAGCTGAGCATCAGGGGGAAATCTAATATCTGATAAGTTATAACAATATTTTACATTTTTTCACAAAGTTGTAACATTTTCTATGTCACTTATTTACATTTTTATATTAAAATTTGTATTAAGGATGCATTCAAAGAAGGTTGATGCCATGGCACAATTTAAGTACATAGCCCGGGAAATGAGCGGGAAAAAGCGAACAGGAACGCTAAGGGCTGATTCAAGACGAGAAGCCATCTCCAAATTAAAGGATCGCGGAATACGCGTTCTCCAAATTGATGATGTCCCAGAAACAGCATTGAATAAAGAAATTCATATCGGGAATCCAGTCAAATTAAAAGATTTTGTTATCTTCTTACGGCAATTTTCAACATTGTTGAAAGCAGGGGTCACAATTGTTGATGCAACAAGAATATTAAGCATGCAAACAGAAAGCAAAGCCTTGCGTAAATCCCTTGGTCTTGTCTTAGAAGATTTAAACCAAGGGATTCCATTATCAGAATGTGCGGCAAAGCATAAGCGCATCTTTCCGCCGATGTTTATCAACCTAGTAAAAGTGGGGGAAGCAAGTGGAGCGCTTGATGAAACATTGGAAAGATTAGGTGATCATTTTGAAAAGCAGCATGAAACAAAGTCGAAAATTCAGTCAGCTTTAGCTTATCCAATTGTCGTTGGGATTATTGCAATCGGTGTCGTTATTTTTTTGCTGAAAAGCGTAGTTCCAAACTTTGCTGATATGTTTGCAGATTTTGGCGCAGAGCTACCGCCGATTACGAAATTTGTTCTTTTTTCAAGTGACTGGATACAAACAAAATGGTGGATTTTATTGATAGGTGCCATTATAATTTCGTTATTCATTATCTTTTTGAAAAAAAATAATGCTACCAAATATTATCTTGACTATACAATATTGAAAATCCCGATATTTGGAAGATTGATGCAAAAAGCATTACTCGCTAGGATGACAAGCACTCTAAGTTCGTTGTTTGCTAGTTCCGTTCCAATCTTGGAAGCTGTATCAATTGTTGAGAGGGTTGTAGAAAATGAAGTATTTGCAAGAGTATTGCGGGAATCGCGCACTTCCCTAGAACATGGGACTTCTATAACAGTACCAATGAGAGCCCATTGGGTTTTTCCACCGCTCGTTACCCAAATGATTTCGATTGGTGAGAAAACAGGTGCGCTTGATGCAATGCTCGCGAAGGTTGCTAATTTCTATGAACTAGAAGTAAACACAGCGACAGACCAAATTAAATCATTGATCGAGCCGTTAATGATTGTTTTCTTAGCTGTGATTGTCGGTGTAATCGTTCTTTCGATTATGGTGCCAATGTTTGGTATCTTTAACCAGGTAGGTGCGTAATAATTTTTATTATTGCGTCTATATAAAAAATAAACATAAAAAGATGAAATGGGGGGAACAGTATGCTAAAACGCATGCTAAAAAACGAAAAGGGTTTAACATTAATTGAATTGCTTGCAGTTGTTGTTATTCTAGGTATTATTGCAGCATTTGCAGTACCAGCAATTGGTGGAATCATCGACAATACTAAAAAGGATGCACATGTTGCGAATGCGCAGCAAATGATAAGTGCAACGAAACTTGCATTAACAGCGGATCCTGATCTGGCACCAATTGGAGCAACATCTACAACTGTTACTCTTGGGGACTTAATAACAAATGGTTATCTGCAAGAGAAAATAAAGGATCCAGATGATAAAGCGGCAGGAGCATATGATGAAGACGAATCAAAAGTAGTTATTAATAGACCAGATAAAGATAGTCCTCAATTAACCTATACGGTAACATTAAAGGGAAGTAAGAGGGAGATTAATGGTATTGACGAAGGTGAATTAGGACGCGATAAAGTAGAATAATAATTAATTTACGACGACTCTAACTAAACAAGATAACTCCTAAAGAGTTATCTTGTTTTATTAAGGATGGGAATATGTTATTTATTTATAGTTATTTATTTGTCATCGGTTTAGTATTCGGCTCGTTTTTCAACGTTGTCGGGCTACGCGTTCCAGAAAATTTGTCGATTGTTAAACCGCGCTCAGCTTGTCCAAACTGTCATCATCAATTAACAATGCTCGAATTAATACCTGTCTTATCATTTTTAATCCAAAAGGGCAAATGCCGAAGTTGTCACACTAGAATATCACCAATATACCCATGTTTTGAATTGGTGACTGGTATTTTATTTGTATATTCTTTCTATCATTTTGGTTTTAGTGCGGAACTAATTGTCAGCTTGACATTTGTGTCTATGCTCATCATCATTGTCGTTTCGGATCTGAAATACATGCTTATTCCTGATAAAGTTTTATTATTTTTCGCACCAATGCTCATCATTGAACGTATTATTATTCCACTAAACCCATGGTGGAATTCGTTTTTAGGTGCGTCTGCTGGTTTCTGTCTGCTATTGATGATTGCTATTATTAGTAAAGGCGGCATGGGTGGTGGCGATATAAAGCTATTTGCTTTAATCGGGCTTGTACTTGGCTGGAAATTAGTGTTACTAGCTTTTTTTATGTCAACATTGTTTGGAACGGTCTTTGGTATAATCGGAATGTTGTTAAAGAAAGTCGAACGGGGTAAACCGATGCCATTTGGTCCCTATATTGCAATCGGTGCGCTTGCTACCTATTTTTGGGGTGAGAATATAATTAATTGGTATAGTACAAATATTTTAATGTTAATATGATTTTTTTATACATATTTTTAATATATGAATTTCGTAAACTATGATTATATATTGTTCATGATATTATCGGAGGAGGATTCCTGTGGTTTTACGGCTTTTTGGAAAAAAGCGTTGCGCTAATATAGTCATTAAAGATCATGTTATTCGATATATGGAAATTCGTTCATCCTCTCCACTCAGCATCCGATTGCAAGGAGAACGTGATTTGCCTTCTGGGATTATTAGTGAAGGACATATTGTGGATAAGGAATCTTTAATTTTAATCCTTGAAGAATGTGTTGAAGAATGGAAAATCAAAGGCCAGGATGTTCGATTTATCGTTCCTGATTCTTTCGTTGTTATTCGTACGGTTGAGGTGCCTAATGAAATAAATGATGATGAAATAAAAGGATATTTATATTTAGAGCTTGGGACAAGCATCCATTTGCCTTTCGAGGATCCCGTATTTGATTTGTTCGTCCTTGGGACAACCGAAAATAAAAAAAATGTACTTTTATTTGCTGCACCAGAGCAAATTGTGCAAGATTATGTTGAAGTTTTCGAAGAAGTGAAGCTAAATCCGATAGTTGCCGATATTTCGCCATTATCGATTTATCGACTATATGCAAAGCTTGATTTAGCAAATCCAAATGATCATTTAATGGTCATCCAGTTCGATTTGCCGATGGTCAACGTTAGTTTATTTCATGATGATAAACCGCTTTTTATGCGGCATTTAGTCTTTGATTTGAATTATTCCCTATGGCAGAAAAATTATAATGGCGAATATGAGTGGAAAGGTGAACAAGCCGATTTACAAGCACAAATGGAAGATATTTTTACGGAAATAGACCGGATAATGAATTTTTACCGTTTTTCGATGCAGCAAGGAAATCAAGAAGTAACGAAAATTTTGTTAACTGGCGATCACCCAGACCTTGATAATATAAAAAACAGGTTAGTAGAATTATATGAAGTCCCAATTGCGACGATTAAAGATGCAACATTAGTTGATTCAAATAGTGAAGAATTGCATCGCAAATTTCACCTTGCCCTAGGGCTTGCAATGAAAGAGGTGAATTGAGTAGATGCTAATCGAAATTAATTTATTGCCAAAAAAAGAACGGAAAAAGCTGTCTACTCTCATTGTTGTCATTGCATCTATATTAATTCTACTTATTGGCAGCGTTTATAATGTATTAATGTATCAAACTTCAAAAACGGAAGTAAATAATCTCACTACTAATCTTCAAATGACAAAAGAGCTTCGTGCAATTCAAGAGCAGAAGCTAACAGAAGTAACCTCGACAAGTGCCGTTGATCGATTAAAAACGACAATCGATTGGGTGCAGAAGCTGCCAATCTCGACGGTTACTTTACTTGGACATCTTACAGCGCTCTTACCAGAACGTGGTTTTATCTTGAATGTAACCTATGCGGATTCAGGTGTGGTAACACTTACAGTTCAGTTTGATACAAACCGCCAAGTAGCTTATTATTTAAATGAGTTAGAGAACTCTGATATCATCGATTCAGTTGAATTAAGAAGTGTAAATACAAGTGGAGATGAACTTGAAAAAACAGACAAGATTTTAAAAGACAAGCTAGTGAAAGTTCTCGTTCCAAGATATGTTGCTGTATATGAACTTCATTTAAACCGTCAAGCATTAAAAGTTTTAGAGAACAAGGAGGATGAATCATGAACCTCCAATTATCGAAAAAAAACCTAGCATTTATTTTTACCATTATCTTGGCAGTTGTTTTGCCGCTGGGTTCGTATTTTTACCTTGTTAATCCATTGAAATCAGAAATAAAAACTCTGAAAGAACAGCTTTCAACTGAGGAAAAACTTTATGATACGCTCGCAGAGCGGGTTGGTAGTACAAAAACTAGTGTAATTGGCAATTCAAGAAATTTACAAAAAAAGCTTCCTGTGGAATCATTTATGGAACAATTTGTCTTGGATTTGGAAAAGGCAGAGGTTGTTTCGAATAGCTTAATTGAAGATATGACTTTTCAAAATCAGGATGTTTCAGAAAAGGATGTTATTGTAGACAATAGTGGAGAAAACAATGAAGCCTCAACTGAAACTAGCGCCGCAACCGATTCACAAGATACCGGACAACAATCGACAGACGTTCCAGGAATTCCGGAAGGGATTAAAAGAGTAACAGTCAACTTAACGGTAACATCGAAAGATTATTTCGATTTGCTTACATTTCTTGAGGCCATTGAAAATTTAGAACGGGTTACAAAAATCGACTCTTTAACATTTAATGGTGGTAAAGAAATATTATCAACTGACCAAGAAATTGAGGAGTTAACCTATAAGGTTGTAATATCGACATTTTACTATCCAGCACTTAAAGAGTTGAAGGATGAATTACCAGTATTTGATACCCCGCCGCCAAGTAACAAAGACAATCCGTTGCCAACAGGAATGTATTATAAAGAGGATATTGCGAAAAAAACAGATAAAGCTGAAACAAAACAAAGTGATAAAACTGAGTCAAAGCCAACGGAGGAAACAAAGTCGGTAAAAAAACAAGCAGTCATGGGTGGCAATAATACTCAATAAAAAGCAATTGTGGAATATTAACAGGAATTGACGAATAGATATAAGAACAAGACGACAAATGTCTTGTTCTTTTTTGTTTTTGATATGGTAGCATTTATTGAGAGAGTACGCTGCTAGAACTGTTTTATAAAGAGGTGGGATGAGAGCATGGACAAGCATAAAAACGAGCAAATTTCGATTCGGATTAACGGCAAAGAACGATTGTTCTTATCTGATGAGGAGTTAAATCAAGAAATTGCAGCAGCAAAGGATATAGAAGAAAATGAAATGGAAGTTATCAAGGATTCAGTAATAAATAATGTGATAGATTTTGAAGAACGACGAAACGGCCGAGGTCGAAAGCAAGGCTATAAAAAGCCTTTTAAGCCTATGTCAAACAGTTTTTTGGATAAGTCGTTAAAGAAAAGAAGATTACTATTAAAGAAATTTGCGATAGTTTTACTTTCGGCTATTATCATTGGGACAGGCTTTGGTTATGTCGTCTTATCGTTATTTACGGATTTTAGTGAAGAACAGAGTAATGGCAATAGCGCAAACGTAAGTGAAGCTGGGCAAGCCATTTTAGAAAATAATACAAATGCCGATGCGGCACCCCAAGGTACACAACAGCAAGGAGAGACGTTTGGAATGCTGAACGAAGTATCACTAGGTACGAAGGGGGTTGGTGGTTCGAGCGCTACTGATGGGACTAATTCTATGATGGGGATTGCACCATTGAAGATTGAAGTCATCCAAGGGGGAGCCTTTGCATCTGTAGAGTCAGCAAATGAATTCGCTGCTGCCTTAAAAAAAGGTGGGTCTGCTGCTGTGATTTTGCCAGAATCAAAACCAGTTCTCATGTTTATCGGACTTGGCACAAATCGTAATGAATCAGAGATTATCGGTGATTTTTATCTCAAAAAGGGACAAGAAGTATATTTAAAACCGTTTGAACTATCAGGTATTGGTGCAGGCAAGGTTAACAATCGTGAAGTAGCGGATTTTGTTTCAATAGGATTAAGCCTCTATCAAACTTTAGTGAAGCTTTCCACACAGGCATTTCAGACGAACACAATTGAAAAAAGTGCATGGAAGGACGTGGATGTACAATTTTCAGAGTGGCAAGATGCAAAACCGCAAAAACTACCAGCTTCGTTAACTCAATTTTCAAATTCAGTCGCAAAAGCATATGAATCACTAGCAGCTTACAAAACAAAAGCTAACGAAGTGCACCTATGGAATTCTCAGCAAGCCCTGCTAGAAGGCCTTGTATCCTACAAAAAATGGCATGATGATATGAGGTAGGGCTCTCTTGGCACCATGCCACACTCAGATGAAGGAGGAGAGGTACCTTACCGCAAAATGTTACAATAGAGTGTGAATTTCAATTTTTCGTAAGTTTTTGCTTTAAAAATTGAAAATTTAATGGATAAGAAGCCATTTTGGTTTCTTTTTTTGTTATTATCGCTTTAGATTTTCAATTTCTCGAATTTGTTTTTGTAATGAAAGTTTGATATTTTACTATTAAAAGTTTTGATGGAAAATCTATAATGCATATTTAATTTTAAAAAGAAAGGGTAATGCCAGTTGCAAGCAAACGTTATTATTTATGATTTCCCTGCCCCATATATTGACCATGACCGCTTATTTAAAGAACTACTTCAGAATTTTTTTCAAGAATTTGTCGAGTTATTTTTCCCCGAGCATTATATCCACATTGATTTTTCTCATTTAAAATTCCTTTCGCAAGAATTGTTTACTGACATCGTAAAAGGAGAAAAACGAAAAATTGATATTCTTGCAGAAACAAAATTAAAAGATATAGATGCGCTTATTCTTATTCACGTTGAACCTCAATCTTACTTCCAAAAAGAATTCCATGAACGGATGTTTATCTACTTTAGTCGCCTTTATGAAAAATATCGAAAGCCAATATTCCCTATTGCCATTTTCAGTTATAATGATAACAAGGAGGTGTCAGACTACCTCATAATAGAAATTCCCACTTTCAAAATGGTTGAATTTCGTTATTCACAAATCCACCTAATCAAAATGGATTGGCGTAAATTTATCGGTAGCAATAATCCAGTGGCTGCCACACTCCTAAGCAAAATGGGCTATCGGCGAGAGGAACGAATCCAAGTAAAACTTGAATTTTTACGCATGATTAGCCGAATGGAATTAAATCCTGCAAAAATGGAGCTTTTATTCGGTTTTTTTGAAACATACTTACAGCTAAATGAGGAGGAGGAAAAACTGATGCAAGAAGAAATCACAAGGCTGCCAGAAGAGGATGCTAAGGCTATTTTGAGGTTGCCTAATTCTTATTTTGAAAAAGGACTTGAGCAGGGCATTGAAAAAGGAATGGAAAAAGGGATTGAAAAGATTGTTCGTGAAATGTACAAAAAAGGGCTACCCGAGGAATTAATTTCAGAACTATCCAAACTACCGATCGAACAGATTAGAGAAATAAAACAAAATATAAATGATTTTTCGTGAAATAAAACTATATAAGGTGGAGTCAATATGAGTGAACAAATATTAAATCAAATTTTAGAGCAAATGGGCGGTTTGAAAGATGAAATGAGCGGTTTGAAAGATGAAATAAACGGTTTAAAAGGTGAAACGAAAGAAATAAAACAAGAGATGAATGAACGTTTCACAAATATAGAGTCCACGATGGCAACAAAAGAGGATATTAAACGTATTGAAAATATCATTAAAGAAGCACGAATAGAAAACATTAATTCTGACAGTCTAATCTTACAAAAACAAGATGAAATGCAAGATACTGTTAAAAGTATAGAAGATACAGCTAAGAACATACAAACTACACAAGATAAACATGAAAAAATAGTAGAGCGTTTATCTTTGCGGTCAATAGAGCAAGAACAAGACATTGCAGAATTAAGAAGGATTAAATAATCAATACGATCAGAAGTTCAGAAAAATAAAACAATGGTGATATGCAGATGAAAAGAAAATTAATCTTAGCCTCTAGTTCCCCAAGAAGAAAAGAATTGCTGTCCTATGCAAACATTCCGTTTAAGATTGTTGTTAGTCAAGTGGAAGAGCATTTTAATGACAAAAACGAGCCACATGAAATTGTTCAGGCACTAGCACTGCAAAAAGCAGAGGCAGTTGCCACAAAGCTAGACAGTGATGCTGTTGTACTTGGAGCAGATACGATTGTAACGATAGACAATCAAATATTAGGAAAACCAATTGATGAAAATGAAGCAAAAACAATGCTTAGAAAGCTTTCGAACAGAGAACATACAGTTTATACGGGGGTAGCCATTGTCTCTAATACGGAAACAACTACCTTTTATGAAGAAACAAAAGTTCAGTTTTGGGAGCTGTCCGACAAAGAGATAGACGATTATATCAAAAGTGGGGAGCCATTTGATAAAGCTGGTGCTTATGGAATTCAAAAACTTGGCTCAATTTTAGTTAAAAGAATTGAAGGGGATTATTATAATGTTGTCGGCTTGCCAATTTCTAGGGCCTACCGCGAATTAAAGCGGTTTTTATATTAGTAACAGACGAAATGGAGAGAAGAAAAATGCCACAAACGTCCCTAATGATTAAGGATTATCCAAAGGATTCAACCCCAAGGGAGCGGCTTTTGGCCGATGGCCCAGCTAGTCTTTCGAATCAGGAGCTGCTCGCCTTACTACTAAGAACTGGAACAAAAAACGAATCTGTTTTGCAATTAGCGAACCGCTTACTCAAAAACTTTGAGGGCTTGAGGCTCCTAAAAGATGCCACAATCGAAGAAATTACTAAAATCAATGGCATCGGCACTGTCAAAGCCATCCAAATTATCGCTTCATTAGAGTTAGGAAGAAGAGTAAATCGCCTCCAATATGATGACCGCTACACAATCCGCTCACCAGAAGACGCCGCTAAATACGTCATGGATGAAATGCGTTTCCTATCACAAGAACACTTCGTTGCCTTGTTTTTAAATACAAAAAATCAAGTCCTACATAAACAATCTATTTTTATCGGAAGCCTCAATGCTTCGATCGTACACCCAAGGGAGGTTGTGCGCCCATAAGGGCATTTAGAAAATCTGCTTTAGCAAAGCAGTAGGGAAATATCACAATTTTCACCCTATCATCAGCCAACTTATCCGTAAGGGAAACCAAGCGGGGAGTGTAGCATGTTGGAAAAGCCATAAGTTGTCTAGTTACCAAGACACGACTGAATGGCAAGATGAAAATTCATAGACAAGGATGAAAGCTGGATTGCTTGAATGATAGCTCAAGGAGGACTACGGGGACCTTCAGCGGGAGGTAACGATTTACGCTGTGTGAAGTATGCATGTTTCTTAAAGACTTCGAGAAACATGAAGTGATACTACTTCATCCATCTTCTATATGGAAGAAAAGAGCGAAAGTCACATCCGAAACTATTGAATTGCTATGTTTCTAAATGTCTAAATGGGGATTGCCTAAGTTGGGATGCCAAAATATGGCTATGAAAAAAGAGTCTGAATATCCAATATGGCAACGGAGCTCCCGTAGTAGTCCGAGATAGGGAAAGCCTATTACATGGCAAAGGGGAGCAGTTTATCAAGCTTAATACAAAATTGGGAAGGAGCGTGAGGCTCTATGAGAAATCCAAAAGTAGTATTAAACAGTCTAACTTTCAAAGCGCAAGACGAAACGTACGTATTTGAGAAACTGTATCGAAATTTGTACAATACCGAGTTTTATTTAGAAGCCTATGCCAAACTCTACCCTAATAAAGGGAGCAATACAAAGGGAATTGATGACGATACAATCGATGGGATGAGTCTACAAAGAATCGAACGTTTAATCGAAAAAATAAAAGACCAAACATATCAACCAAAACCAGCACGAAGAACGTATATCTCAAAGAAGAATGGGAAAACACGTCCTTTAGGAATACCAACCTTTGAGGATAAATTAGTGCAAGAGCTTGTTCGGCGAATACTCGAAAGCATTTACGAGCCACAATTTTCAAATCATTCGCATGGATTTCGACCAAATCGTAGCTGTCACACAGCCTTAAAGGAGATACGCAACACTTTTACAGGTACGAGATGGTTCATTGAGGGGGATATAAAAGGTTTCTTTGACAATATCGACCATCATGTGTTAATTGGACTTTTACGAAAGCGCATTAGGGATGAGAAATTAATTAATTTAATCTGGAAGTTCTTTAGAGCAGGTTATGTAGAAGAGTGGGCTTTTCATAAAACCTACAGTGGAACACCTCAAGGTGGGATAATTAGTCCTTTATTATCGAATATCTATCTAAATGAATTAGATAGATATGTAGAACATTATGGAGAATCCTTTAATAAAGGTGAAAAACGTAGACATAATCTTGTCTATCATAACCTAGCTTCGAGAATAAATCATTGTAAAAGCAAGAACAAACATGATTGGGAACGACTAACCAAAGAAGAAAAAGCTGAACGGCTTCGAGAATTAAAAGCTCTATACAAAGAGCTACAAAGCCATGAGAGCAAAGACCTTTTTGACCCTAACTATCGTCGAATGAAATATGTAAGATATGCAGATGATTTTATTATTGGTGTTATTGGCAGTAAAAAAGAAGCCGAACAAATCAAGAAAGATTTAACAGATTACCTTGCAGATAAACTTAAATTAGAATTAAGTGCTGAAAAAACGTTGATAACGCACAGTAAGAAAAACGCTAGATTCCTAGGATATGACATTCGAGTAGCAAGAGATTGGCATAGAATGAAAATGCCAAATGGTACGAAAAAGAGAAAATTCAATTACCAAACTAAGTTATTCGTACCGCATGAAAAATATATCAAAAAACTCATCGATTTAGGTGCATTAAAGATTGGCAGCAACAATGGGTGGAAACCTATCCATCGACCGTATTTAGTGCATAATGATGATTTAGAAATTCTTCGAACATACAATGCGGAAATTGAAGGGTTATATAATTACTATCGCTTAGCAAGCAATGTACATGTGCTTCAATCTTTCCGTCAGACAATGAAATACAGCATGATTAAAACGTACGCCAATAAATATAGAAGCACCGTCAGTCAAATCATTACGAAGTTTAAGATAAATGGGAGTATCGGTGTACGCTATAAAACGAAGGATGGACAAAAAATTGCCTATTTTACGGAACAACGTATGGAAAAAAACTCGGAAATAAAACATCATTCGGTAGATACAATCGAAAATACGTTAGTTAATAGTGGCAGAACGAGTTTAATCGACCGTCTTTTAGCAGAAACCTGTGAATGGTGTGGAGCCAAAGGCGTACCACTAGAAATGCACCATGTGAAAAAGCTGAAAGATTTGGAAGGTAAAAAGATGTGGGAACAGATAATGATTGCAAGGAGAAGAAAGACCATTGCGATGTGTATCCCGTGCCATCATAAATTGCATAACGGAAAGATAGATTAGGTAAATGGAAAGCCGTATACTCTGAGAGGAGTACGTACGGTTTGGAGGGGAGTTCTCGGAAACCTACTTAGGTAACTAAGCAAGGCATCGGGTTCTTACCCTACTTCAAAGAAGCCCTCAGAAGGTCAAGCGCCTCTATTATTTGCGTTCATAACCACCCTTCTGGCGACGCCACACCAAGCCGTGAAGATATTGATGTGACAAAGCGCTTGGTTGAATGTGGAAAATTACTTGGCATTGAAGTACTTGACCATCTCATAATTGGCGATACTAAATTTATAAGCTTAAAGGAAAAAGGATATGTTTAAAAAACTATCCTTTTCTATTTTTTTACCGTATAATAATCATTATGAGTTTGTGTGTACAAGTTTCTTGTACGTCATGCTGAGAAAGGAAGAGATACATATTTATGTTTGGTTTAGGTGGCTTTTCTCGTGATATGGGAATTGACTTAGGAACAGCGAATACGCTAGTTTACGTTAAAGGCAAAGGTGTTGTCGTACGCGAACCTTCTGTTGTTGCTTTTCGAACGGATAAGGGAACGATTGAAGCTGTTGGTAATGAAGCAAAAAATATGATTGGTCGGACACCAGGAAATATTGTCGCCTTAAGGCCGATGAAAGATGGTGTGATTGCTGATTTTGAAACAACAGCAATCATGTTGAAGCATTTTATCGAAAAAGCACAAAAAAACCAATCTGCTTTTTCTAGAAGGCCACATGTAATGGTTTGCGTGCCATCGGGAATTACAGCTGTTGAAAAGCGTGCTGTGGAGGATGCGACCGTTCAAGCTGGAGCACGGACAGCCTATACAATTGAAGAACCGTTTGCAGCGGCAATCGGTGCGAATTTACCTGTATGGGAGCCTACGGGAAGCATGGTTGTTGATATTGGTGGAGGAACAACGGAGGTTGCGATTATTTCCCTTGGAGGGATCGTTACGAGCCAATCTGTTCGTGTCGCTGGCGATGAAATGGACGATGCGATTATTCAATATGTAAAGAAGAAGTATAGCTTGTTAATTGGTGAACGAACTGCTGAACAGCTAAAGCTAGAAGTTGGTTCAGCAGGTATGCCAGAGGGTATTGATAATATGGAAATTCGTGGACGCGACCTTTTGAGTGGCCTTCCGAAAACAATCTCCATTACGGCTGAAGAAATTGCTGAAGCTTTATACGATACAGTGTATGCGATTGTCGATGCAGTGAAGTTTACATTGGAAAAATCCCCGCCAGAATTAGCGGCTGATATCATGGACCGTGGTATCGTATTAACGGGGGGCGGCGCTTTGCTCAGGAATCTTGATAAAGTTATCAGTAATGAAACGAAAATGCCTGTATTAGTGGCCGAAAATCCTCTGGATTGTGTGGCGATTGGGACTGGAAAAGCATTAGATAATCTACATCTTTTCCGCTCAAAAGCAGGAATTACATCGAGGTCAAGAAAATAGGTAAGTAGGTGTAAATCATGCCACAGTTTTTTTATAATAAACGATTAATCGTGCTTTTAGTTAGTATCATTATTTTAGTGGCATTGATTGGTTTTTCCTTAAAAGATCGATCCCATTTAAGCTGGCCTGAGCAGTTTTTAAAGGATACGATTGGCTGGTTTCAATCGATTTTGCATCAACCCGCTGAATATGCAGCGGGTTTCTTTGAAAATATCGCTGATCTAAAAAATACCTTTGAGGAAAATAAGCTATTAAAGGCACGATTAGATGAATATGTTGAGTTAAATGCTAAAGTTTCGGAATTGGAAAAAGAAAATGAACGGCTGCGCCAAATTTTAGATAAAAAAGAAAGCTTGCGCGACTATAAGCTGATTCAAGCCAATGTCATCGCGCGCAACCCAGATCACTGGCATGAATTAATTTTTATTAATAAAGGTGAACAGCACGGAGTCAAGAAAAACATGGCTGTTATTACATCAGAAGGAATGATTGGCAAAATTAAACAAGTTTCGCAATTTACGTCTACGGTGCAGCTTTTAAGTGCCGTTGATCGCACGAACCGTATTTCTGCTGTAGTAAAAGGCAATAAAGATATTTTTGGACTTATTGAAGGTTATGATGAAAAAAAAGGTGCGTTATTATTTAAACGAATTCCATTTGATGTTGACATAAATTTACAAGAAAAACAAACGGTTATTACATCGGGATTAGGTGGTGTCTTCCCGAGCGGTTTAGTCATTGGTGAAATTACCGAGGTTGTACCGGATGAACATGGACTAACAAAAATGGCCTATGTGAAGCCTTCTGCTAATTTTTTCGATATTGATCATCTCATGATTGTCCAAAGGTTATCGACAACGCCTGGTGAGGACTTAGTAGAAGAAACGGAAGGAGGAGTCTAATTGTGAAAAGATTCCTTCTTGCGTTTATTGTATTTTTGGCTTTTTTATTTGAAAGTATTTTTGTGGAGCTTGTACCAGCTGAAAGATTTGGTATTGACCGAGTTTTTGTACCGAGATTTACGCTTGTATTAATAATGCTCATTGTCTTTTTTTATAGCCGTAATAAGGCGATTGTTTATGCGATGCTCTTCGGTTTATTGTTTGACATTATTTATACCGATATCATTGGGGTTTATATGTTTTCATTTCCACTCATTGTCTATGTCATTTCTTTATCTAAGAAAGTGCTTCATACAAACCTCTTAGTTGTTTTCTTTGTTGTTACAGTTGGAATTAGTCTTCTAGAAATGCTAACCTTTGGTATTTTATATTTAGTCCATGTGACAACGCTTGATTGGAATCAATTTATGTTTAATAGATTATTTCCAACGCTTGTTTTAAACGGAGTATTTATAATTTGTATTTACTATCCCATGAAGAAATTTTTAGTACGATTAGATAAGCTGGCAAATAAAGAAAATGATAAGTTAGTCAATCATTAAAGGAAAAGCTTTGAATTATGTCGAATTAAAATCATCGAGGTGAACGAAGATGATCGGACAAAAACAACAATATGTAACAATTAAAGGAACAAAAAGTGGACTTACTTTATATTTAGATGACTGTTGTTCTTTTGAAGAGCTTCTAAAAGAATTAAAAGAAAAGTTATCCACAAACTACCAACCTGAGGATAGTCCTTTAATCTCCGTTCATATTAAAGCAGGAAACCGCTATTTAACGAGTGACCAGGAAGATCAAATTCGCGAAATTATTCGAAGTAAGAAAAAACTTGTTGTCGAAACGCTTGAATCGAATGTGATGACAAAAACAGAGGCCTTAGAATGGAAAAAGAAAAATGGGGTTGCAACAGTTTCGAAAATCATTCGTTCAGGCCAAGTATTACAGGTTAAAGGTGATCTCCTTTTAGTTGGCGATGTCAATCCTGGCGGAACGGTTATGGCTGGCGGCAATATTTATGTTATGGGAGCATTGCGCGGCATTGCCCATGCAGGTTGTTACGGAAATCGCGAGGCTGTTATTGCCGCTTCTTTAATGAGGGCGACGCAGCTCCGTATTAGTGATTTAGTAACTCGTGCTCCTGATGAGCAGGAGGATGGCCATGAAATGGAATGTGCATTTATAGATCAAGATGAAAATCAAATTGTAATCGACCGAGTTCAGGTTTTACCACATCTAAGACCAAATTTAACGAAGCTTGAAAGGGGAATGGTGTAAATGGGTGAGGCTATCGTTATTACATCAGGAAAAGGCGGCGTTGGAAAGACAACAACAAGTGCTAATTTAGGTACTGCATTAGCGTTATCTGGGAAAAAAGTTTGTTTAGTTGATACAGATATTGGGTTGCGAAATCTAGATGTGATTATGGGGCTTGAAAATCGGATTATTTATGATTTAGTGGATGTTGTTGAGGAACGCTGCAAGCTTCAACAAGCACTAATTAAGGACAAACGCTTTGATTGTTTATACTTGCTTCCAGCAGCACAAACAAAGGACAAGTCTGCTGTCTTTCCTGACCAAATGAAAAAACTAGTTGGCGAATTAAAGCAGGATTTTGATTATATTATTATTGATTGCCCAGCAGGGATTGAACAAGGTTTCAAAAATGCTGTTGCTGGTGCTGACAAAGCGGTTGTTGTTACGACACCGGAGGTGTCTTCTGTTCGCGATGCCGACCGAATTATTGGCTTACTTGAACAAGAGGCAGTTGAGCCGCCAAAACTTATTGTCAACCGAATTCGCAGTCATATGATGAAAAATGGCGAAATGTTGGATGTTGATGAGATTGTAAATATTTTAGCTATTGATTTACTTGGAATTGTCGGTGATGATGATTCAGTTATTAAGGCTTCTAACAGCGGGGAACCGGTTGCCTTAGACCCGACAAGCAAAGCTTCGATTGCCTATCGTAATATGGCAAGGCGCATTTTAGGAGAATCAGTACCATTGCTTTCCTTGGAAGAAGACAAAGGCGGCATGTTTTCAAAAATGAGAAAGTTTTTTGGGATGAAGTAAGTTGAAGTGAATAAATGGGTATGTGATAAAAATTAGAACTTGGGCTTTGTTCCCAGGTTCTTTTTTTATACTTCTGCCTAGTCATATCCTCCGGGGACAAGTCATAAACATTTAGTAATGATTATGCAAGCGTATAAGCGGGGGAATGATGAGGGTGAGAAATCAAGTTGATGAGGTAAAAAGGCGAATAGCCAAACGGAAAAAGGAGAGCCGTTCATTTGGTGAAACACCACCTATTACAAGAAAAAATGTCTATCCACTTCCAAAAGATGAAGAACGATATGGGGAAGCTCCATTTATTGATTATGAGCATCCCTCATACTCAAAACAAAAGCATCCTGTATTTAGGAGCGAATTCTTTGTTTTACAAGTATTGCTTGCCGCAAGTTTATTTTTAGTTGTCGGTATTTTGTTCAAAGATTCATCGCCACGCTGGCAAGTGGCACGCACGTTTATTAGCGAGACGATGGAAAAGGAATTTCAATTTGCGACCGTATTGGATTGGTATGAAAATCAATTTGGCAAACCTGTTGCACTGCTACCAAATACGAGTAAACAACAGATGGCACCTGACACAAATCTAGCTGAAAAAACAGAGCATGTTTACGCCGTTCCCGCAGCGGGACGAGTTCTTGAGCCGTTTTCAAAGGACCGCCAAGGAATAATGGTTGAAACGGGCCGTGATTCTTTTGTTGAAGCAATTGATGATGGCGTTGTGATTGATGTTGGTATTAAAGAAGATATCGGCAAAACGGTTGTTGTGCAGCACTCTGATGGCAGTGAGACATGGTATGGAAATTTGGCTTCTATCAATGTAAAATTATATGAATTTGTGAAAAGTCGCACCCAACTTGGCCAAGTCACCAACACTGATGACGGGCAAGCAGGGACCTTCTATTTTGCCTTTAAAGAAGGGGATGTTTTTATTGACCCGATTCAGGTGATTAACTTTGACTAGGGTTGGTGATTTACATTGACTGAATTTGACCTTAAGGAGATCCTCGGTAAAATTTCGATTCATCCTTTGTTTTGGCTTGTTGTTGGTATTGGGGTGTTAACGGGACGGTTTTTGGAAATTATTATGTTATTTACGATTGTCTTTGTCCATGAAATGGGTCATGCCGCTTGTGCACATCATTTTCGTTGGCGCATAAAAAAAATTGAACTGTTGCCATTTGGCGGTGTTGCTGAAATGGATGAGCACGGTAATCGTCCTTTAAAGGAGGAATTGCTTGTTATTTTAAGCGGGCCTTTGCAGCATATTTGGCTAAGTGGTTTAGCATACTTACTTTTTTTTATCGGGTGGATTGATCAAAATACATATGACTTGTTTATGAAGCATAATATGATGATTTTGGTCTTTAATCTACTTCCGATTTGGCCGTTAGATGGAGGGAAACTTGTCTTTTTAGGCATGTCCCTAAAGTTTCCGTTTAGTCAGGCCCATCAGTATGCATTGTTTACCTCCATTGGGTTTGTTGGTCTATTAGTTTTGTCTACGATTTTAGTTTTTCCATTCCATTTGAACTTATGGATTGTTTTATTGTTTGTTATTTTTGCCCATTATGTTGAATGGAAGCAAAGGAAATTTGCCCATATTCGTTTTTTACTGGAACGGTATTATGGCAGGAGTCGGGAGATAAAAAATTTGCGCCCGATTGTCGTGAATGATTCAGACCAGTTAATTGATGTTTTTGCCCAATTTTGCCGCGGTTGCAAACATCAAATTATTATAAAAATGAGTGACCGAGAGCAAATCACTTTTGATGAAAACGAGCTACTTTATGCTTATTTTTCAGAAAAAAGAACAAATGGGACAATGCGCGAGATCTTTTGTTAAGCGGGACATAGGAGCTGCGGTACTAGTAGATACGGCGATTCTATGTTCCGTTTGTTTTTGCTCAAAAGAAAGTATAGTGCCCGTGCTCAAGAAAAAATCGTTTAATCGGTCACTAGGATGATACTATAGTGCCCGTGCTCAAGAAAAAACCGTTTAATCGGTCACTAGGATGATACTATAGTGCCCGTACTCAAGAAAAAATCGTTTAATCGGTCACTAGGAAGGTACTATAGTGCCCGTACTCAAGGAAAAATCGTTTAATCAGTCACTAGGATGATACTATAGTGCCCGTGCTCAAGGAAAAATCGCTGAAACGGTCACTAGTCTATCAGCCCTTCCCCATGTCCAACGACGCTGCTAGTCTTAAGCATACTAATATTCTATAATACTACATGAGATATCGTTCTGTTTCCTAATCCCAAATAATAAATAAAGTAAGGAAGAAATCATTTGCGAAAAATTATTTTGAACTATCGAACAACTGAAAAACGAGCTGCTGTTTTGGAAAATGATACATTAATGGAGCTTTTTATTGAGGGAGCTGACGAAGAGTCGATTGTCGGCAACATTTATAAAGGGCGGGTTGAAAAAGTAGTGCCAGGCATGCAGGCGGCATTTGTTAATATTGGTCAAGAGCGCAATGGTTTTTTACAAATCGAACAGCTTGTAGCCTATAAAAATTTAGAGCCAGCAAGAAAGGTGAATGCATCCATTTCCAATTTGCTCCATGAGGGACAGGAGCTTGTTGTCCAAGTAACAAAAGATGGATTTGGCGAAAAGGGGCCAAGATTGACGACAATGCTTGAATTATCTGGGCTGTTTGTTATTTATTTGACAAATGATGCACAAATTTCTGTATCGAAGAAAATCGCAGAAAACGAAAGAGAAAAATGGCGCCGTTTTGGCCAGTCTATTTGTACAGAGAATGAAGGTGTCATTTTTCGAACAGCTTGTGCTGGCAAGGAGCCATCAGTAATTGGTGATGAAATGGCCTTTTTGAAAAAAACATGGCAGGATGTGCTTGCCAATCAACCCTCAAAGAAAGCACCTTGTCTTCTTTATAATAATTCAAGTTTTGCGGAGCGGCTTTTATGGGATATGGTTGGTGATGTGCCAACAGAAATTGTCGTTGATGATGGCCTTGTTTTTCGGACGCTGAAACAACGTCTTTCTATTTATGATGATGGTGCATTAACTGAAGTTCGTTTGTATACGAATAAAGAAAATATTTTTTCTTATTTTGGAATCGAACAAGAGATGGACAAGCTTATAAGGCCTTATGTGGAGCTTGAGAATGGCGCTAGCTTGATGATTGAAGAAACGGAAGCGTTGACAGTTGTTGATGTCAATACTGGAAAATTCACCGGGAAATATAATGCCAATGAAACGATTGTTAAGACGAACGAAATCGCAGCAAGCGAAATTGCTAGGCAGCTTCGGCTCCGCAATATTGGTGGGATGATTTTGATTGATTTTATTAATATGGAACATGAAAAAGACAGAGAGTTTGTGAAAAACAAACTTGTTGCGGCCTTAAAGACTGACCGCAATTATACAAAGGTTTTTAGATTTACTCAGTTAGGTCTGTTAGAAATGACAAGAAAAAAACAAAGAAAATCCTTACTCGAAAAAGTAACAATCCCCTGTCCAACATGTTGCGAAACTGGACGAGTCTATTCAAGTGAACAAGTTGCATTCCGTGTTGAAAGAGCACTATGGGAATTCAAAGGAATGGATCATGAAGCGATTTGGCTTGAAGTTCCAGAAAATGTTTCGGCTTTATTAAAAGCGAACAATCATCTTACGGAATTGGAAGCGGCTTTACGATTTAAAATTTTTATAACAACAACTGAAAAGTACGTTGATACATTTAAAGTACGGCAGATCAGTTCGGAAAATGAAATAAGAAAGCGGCTTTTTAACTAAGGAAATTGGGACACGGTACCCGTCAATTTTCGTCCATTTTGCAATTGACTTTTTTCACCGGATTATGGTATGATTTTCATTGTGTTTAATGTAGCGCACCACAGCTACAACCGCACAGAACAGGTTTTTAAACTGGATTCGAATGCAGTACCTGGGATGGCGAGTCTTAGTTTAAGAGGAGGTGCAGGGAATGTACGCAATTATTGAAACTGGCGGTAAACAAGTGAAAGTTGAAGAAGGACAAGCAATCTACATCGAAAAGCTTAACGCTGAAGCTGGCGAGACTGTTACTTTTGACAAAGTTTTAATGGTAGGTGGCGATAACGTAAAGGTTGGTAACCCAACTGTAGATGGTGCTTCTGTTACTGGTAAAGTTGAAAAGCAAGGCCGCGCTAAGAAAATTATCGTTTTCAAGTATAAATCAAAGAAAAACTACAAGCGTAAGCAAGGTCATCGTCAACCGTACACTAAAGTTGTTATCGAAAAAATTAACGGTTAATTAGGTTGATTGAATGATTAAAGTAATTATAACAAGGCGTGCAGACCGTTCAATTGGCTCGTTTGAGTTAAGTGGGCACGCGGAATCTGGTCCTTATGGACATGATTTGGTGTGTGCGGCTGTTTCGGCTGTTGCTTTTGGAACAGTCAATGCGGTGTATGCTTTATGTCAGACGAAGCTTGAAATTGAACAAGGTAAAAAAGGCGGCTTTCTCCGCTGTGTTGTTCCTGATCATCTTGCTCAAGAAACAAATGAGAAAGTTCAATTATTACTTGAAGGTATGCTCGTATCTTTACAAACAATTGAGAATGATTACGGCAAATACATTCAAATAATGCAAAAATAAGTTTGAACGTATAGGAGGTGAGACTGATGTTAAGATTAGATCTTCAGTTTTTCGCATCTAAAAAAGGGGTAGGTAGTACAAAGAACGGTCGTGACTCTATCTCTAAGCGTCTAGGCGCTAAGCGTGCTGATGGCCAATTTGTTAACGGTGGAGAAATCCTTTACCGTCAACGTGGTACGAAAATCTATCCAGGAAATAATGTAGGTCGTGGTGGTGACGACACATTATTTGCTAAAACAGCTGGCATCGTACGTTACGAGCGTGTTGGTCGTGACAAGAAGCAAGTAAGTGTATATCCAGCTGCTCAATAATTAGGTAAAGCTAATTGCAGAAATAAAGGCTCTAACCAACCCAATTGGTTAGAGCCTTTATTTTTAGTTATCCATAAACAAAAATATTTGGTATAATGCACTTACAATAACTAAATAGAGGTAAAATTATGAAGAGAGAATGGAATGCAGTTGAAATCTTGCGGCATTCACGGCACGATTGGTTAAATAAATTGCAATTAATAAAAGGGAATCTAGCGTTAGACCGGTTAGATCGTGTTAATGAAATCATTGAAGAAATTATTATTGATACAAAAAATGAAGCGAAACTGTCTAACTTAAAAGCTCATAAGTTGGCGTCATTATTGATGTTATTTAACTGGGATGAGCGGCACTTTTTTCTTGATTTTGAGGTTATTGGTAATGAGCGCAATCTTTCTTTCCACGATGACGAACTAACTTCATGGTGTTTTGGTTTTTTAAATAATTTAAACAAGTCCATTAAACCCTTTGCTGAAAATAATTTAATTCTCTCAATCGAGTTATCGGACGAAGACGTTCGTTTTATTTATGATTTTAGTGGAATAATAGTAGACAAGAGGAGAATTTTAAATTACTTAGAAAACCAAAAAAATCATGGTATAATAAAAGTTTTAGAGTATGAAGTACATAAAAATGAATTAGTTGTTATAACCAAAATTTTGTTATAGGTATATAAAAAATTTTGATACAGCTGAGGATGAGAGGTGACAACAATGTTTGTCGATTACGTTAAGGTTTATGTAAAAGGCGGAGATGGTGGCAATGGCATGGTTGCTTATCGCCGTGAGAAATATGTTCCCAAAGGCGGCCCGGCAGGTGGCGATGGCGGCAATGGAGCGGATGTTGTTTTTGAGGTTGATGAAGGTTTACGGACGCTCATGGATTTTCGCTACCAAAGACATTTTAAGGCAGCTCGTGGTGAGCACGGGATGTCAAAAGGGATGCACGGGAAAAATGCCCAGCCAATGATTGTTAAAGTTCCCCCAGGCACTGTTGTTCGGGATGTGGCTACGAATGAAAAAATTGCAGATTTAACAATAGATGGTCAAAGGGCTGTTATTGCTAAAGGCGGTCGTGGTGGTCGTGGCAATACGCGTTTTGCTACCCCGGCAAATCCAGCTCCTGAAATTGCCGAAAATGGAGAGCCAGGCCAAGAGCGTGATGTCATTCTTGAATTAAAGGTGTTAGCTGATGTAGGCTTAGTTGGATTCCCAAGTGTTGGAAAGTCAACACTCTTATCTGTTGTTTCATCTGCCAAACCTAAAATTGCAGAGTACCATTTTACGACGATTGTTCCGAATCTCGGTGTTGTTGAGACCGAGGATGGTCGCAGTTTCGTTATGGCTGATTTACCCGGTTTAATTGAAGGTGCCCATCAAGGTGTTGGCTTAGGTCATCAATTTTTGCGTCATATTGAGCGGACAAGGGTTATAGTCCATGTAATTGATATGTCAGCAATGGAAGGCCGTGATCCTTACAACGACTATGTTACGATAAACGAAGAATTAAAGCAGTACAACCTAAGATTAACAGAAAGACCGCAAATTATTGTAGCCAATAAAATGGACATCCCTGGTGCTGAAGAAAATTTGGAAAAATTTAAAACACAGCTTGGCGAGGATTTGCCAATCTTTGCGATTTCAGCTGTCGCAAATCAGGGTTTGCGGGACCTGCTGTTCAAAATAGCGGATTTATTAGAAACTACGCCTGAGTTTCCTTTGGAAGAACAAGAGGATGAGGGAACACATATTTTGTATAAGCATGAAAAACAAGAAATTCCATTTGAAATTACAAGAGATGATGATGGAACCTTTGTTATTTCTGGTGCTGAAATTGAGAGAACATTTAAAATGACTGATTTCTCACGTGATGAATCTATACGCCGTTTTGCCCGCCAGATGAGGGGACTCGGTGTAGATGATGCCTTGCGTGAACGTGGCGCGAAAAATGGTGATATTGTCCGATTATTGGAGTTTGAATTTGAATTTATAGAATAAGTCCTAGACAAGGCTGTCTTTTTTGGACAGTCTTTTAAATTCATTGCAAAAAGCGTATTTATTTGCTTCACATGGTCGTGGGGAGGGGTTTTAGTTGAAGGCAAAAAATGATGATAAGGAACAAAGCTATTATTTAATTCGGGAAGATTTTTTGCCGGAAGCAATGAAAAAAACGTTGGAAGCTAAAGCGCTTATTGAGCGCGGCAAATCGGTTTCTGTCGCAGATGCAGTGCAAATGGTTGGGCTTAGCAGAAGTGCTTTTTACAAATATCGAGATGGGATTTTCCCATTTCATGCGATTGTAAAAGAACGGATTATTACACTTTTTTTTCATCTTGAGGACCGTTCAGGAACATTATCAGAAATGCTTGCGATGGTTGCTGATGCAGGTTGTAATGTTTTAACAATTAACCAAAATATACCGCTTCAAGGGAAAGCAAATGTGACCTTATCTCTAAATACTTCAGGAATGAAGGAAGATATTAATGTATTAATTCAAAGATTAAAGGGACTTGAATTTGTGAAGAAGGTAGAGATTCTTGGCTCTGGTGCTTAGTAAGTTCTAGGTTTAATAAGAATAGATTAAAAGGGAGAGAAGTATACGTGGCTTTAAAAGTTGGCTATTTAGGTCCAAAAGGGACTTTTACAAAAATTGCGGTTAATGAAATATTTCCTAATGAAGAAAATATTCCATATGATACAATTCTAGCAAGTATTGAAGCTGTTACGAACGGTGATGTAGAATTTGCTGTTGTTCCATTGGAAAATGCAATTGAAGGGTCTGTCAATATTACGATTGATTATTTAATTCATGAACAAAACCTGCCCATCGTTGGCGAAATTATTGTGCCAATCCGTCAGCATTTAATGGTGCATCCAAAAAATAAGTGTCAATGGGAAAATGCCACGACTGTTCTTTCTCATTCACATGCAATTGCCCAATGTCATAAATTTTTGCACACAAAAATGCCAAACGTTGAAATTCAATTTGTTAACTCCACTGGTGCAGCAGCAGAATATGTAAATGAGCATCCAGAGGACTGTATTGCTGCCATTGGAAACGAGTTGGCTGCAAAAGAATATGGGTTAGACATCGTGAAAAAAGATGTTCATGATTATGATAATAACCACACTCGTTTTGTCATTCTTCATAAAAACAATGTTGAACTAGGCACATCACAGCGCTCTTATGGCGGTGACCG